>CAYSUZ010000236.1:0-3448 GCA_964434335.1 uncultured Planctomycetota bacterium
CGTCTTTGCGGACTTCCAGCGGATGTATCCAGGCAAAGTTGAAAAGTACCTGCAGGTCGCGAAAATCCTGATCGCGGAAGGATCTGAGCGGATTGTGGTTGTCATGAGTTGTTTCGCGCTTGACGTAAAGTTCGCGGTAGCGCGGCAGGGGGTTAATCATGTGCTGACGATTGGCCTGAAAAAATTGGTCGAGGATAAACGTCTTTTCGTCATCGGCGAGATCTTCGGCGTTTTTGCGCGAGAGGCGCATGAAGCGATCTTCGAGGCCGTTTTCGGCCTGGTCGATTATTTGTTTGAGCAGCGAGGGCACCAGATTGATCGTCATCTTCATCCCGGGGCATTTCTCAAGGATATCGACCATGCCTATATAATCTTTGACTCCGTGCAGGCGCACCCACGGCATGCTGGTCTCACCGGTCAGGTCATCCGTGTAATACGGCTGATGCTGGTGCCAGAAAAATGCGACGTAGACTTTGGTTTTATCGGACATTCAATTTTCCAAACGTAATTAACGACGGATCGCTGGGTGACAATCCGCACGTTGCATTTCGGTTGATTTATGCATATTGATAGCAATAAATCCGGTCAATTTTGGCCGGTATTGTTTTATTTCGTCATTGTGCCGCGAAAATTCCAGTGTAGTTTTGATTTTCTTCGCTTTATTGATATTACACTGATAAAGTTGTGGATTAATTAGGGAGCGTATATAATTGCTATTCGTGTTTGATCGCTAAAAACCTTGCCGCAGGGCGAAAAAAACGTTTTCGCGATTCCGGGGCGCTTTGTATAGATAGTAATCAGGGATGCCCTGCAATTGTACAGAAAATGCGGCATGGCGCAAAAGCGATACGAAAAGGATTTATCGCGATCGCAAGGTCAATTGCTGTAGGGCGTTGCGGCGCACGCGGTTTTTGTCAGATGCTGGAAGCTTTGGTATCGTTTTTGCGACACGCAGCTTGGAGGGACATTATGCTTTCGAAAACACAAATACTTATTGCGGGTTGTCTGGTAACGGCCATTTTTGCGATTGCTGTTGTGGTTGATTGCAATTGCCTTGATGCGTTCGAGTCCGGCGAGACTGTCCAGGCTGCCACTGGATCGCTATGCGCGATCAGTAGCGCGACCCCGATGGCTAACGAGTATTTGGGCCTGATGCCAGAGAAAACCAAGCCTGTTAAGCTTAAAGACGCAAAATCGTTTGGCAAGGTGAAATATGACGTTGCGGCGCGCCTTGTTGTGATCGAGGGCGTAGTCAAAACCCGCGACACGAGGGGAGAGCCGGTCGAGCTTTTTGCCGCAACCAATAAGAGCGAGCGATTGTATGAGTGTGCCATCGCTTGTGATGTCAACCCGATTGATTTGCACAAGGCACTGCTTGCGATAGGCATGGTTCCGTCGGGATACCTTGCGGAGCGCGACGAGGTGGTAGATATTCCCGGCGACAAGGCGAGCTTGCGTGTGGAGTGGGTCGACAAAAAAGGTGTCTGCCGAACTGTGCGCGCCGAGGATATGTTTACCGATACGCGTTTTGATCTGCGCTGGGACAGGTGGGGCTGGGTGTTTGTTGGCTCGTTTGCCGACATAATCAATCCTAAGACCCAAAAAACGCAACACATCTATCGGCCTGACGCAGAGCAATCGCTCGTGGTAAACTATCACAGTCCAAATAGCGTTTTCGACAATCCCCGCGCACTTGGTGCGTTTGATCATATCTATCTGCCCAACCTTGACTGCATTCCCGTGGTCGGCACCAAACTGCGCCTGATTTTTAAGCCGGTAGCCGAGGCCGAAATAATTAACGGCCTTATCGCTGATGCGACATCGCGTGCGGGAAAGATTAAGGGCTATATTTTCAATCTCGGCGCGAAGGGCGAGATAATTCCTGCGGACATCGCAGCAATGCTGGAGTATTACGAGACTCGCGTCAAGTGGCTCTCGGAGAAAGTTCTGCCGAAGGCCAGGGAAATCGACGCGCAAAAAGACAAAGTTCGCGCGATGCTGAACAAAATTAAGGCGTTGGATGCTGAGCGGCAATCCGAAAAAGATGCCGCCAAAATAGGCGCAATCAAGCAAAAGAGGGAAATCATGCTTGCGGAAAAAGATCAAGCCGAAAAATTCATGAACCTGCTCTACCACCAAATGTGGACGAATGTGGCGGATGGCGAACTAGCTGAAGGCACAAAACTCAAGGTCTCCAAGAACGCTATGGAGATGTTGAAAAAAATGGAAGCGCATTATCGTGACCGGGAAAACATCGTTCGCTACAATTATCTTATGAGCAAGGCTGAGTTTGAGATCGTGCAGATCAACAACGCTCTTGGGGGCATGAGCCTCCCCGAGAAGGCCAGGGCGCGCAGGACTCTTATCGAGCTTACCACAGAACGCGATGTGTTCATGCGCAGCATAGAACGCGAGCAGGCGTTCGCGCATGCTAAAGAGATGGAGACCTTTGTCGAGATGGCTCGCAAGGATTTGGATGATATCAAGGATCAGCCCGATGCGCTGCCCGATTATCAGGAGGACTATGATCGAAAACTGGCGGAATTAAAACAACGCCAGCGCATAGTATTGCTTGCCGAAACGCGCATCAAAGCAATTAATTTGCGCGGTGAGATACAGCTTGCCGAGTATGACGGCAAAACTCCGGATGCAAAAACTGTTGCATTAGTCGAGAAAGTGCGCAGAGAGGAAGAATGCCTCAGCAACAAGATAGCGATCTATGCCCTTCGTCAGGAACAAAAGGAAGTTAAGCGGCAGTTAGATATGGCCGAAATTCGCCCCGACGATGATGAGCGAATTGATGCGTTGACGGAAAAGCTCGACGCTATCAAAGCGAAAATTGCTGCGCTGGAAAAAGAACTCGAAAAATAATCAACCACTTTGGAGGATATTGTGATGAAGCGATTTGTATTTATTGCGGCGGTGTTTGCCGTGGTTTTGACGAGCGCGTTTGCGACGTTTGCTACGACGACGGTATCGCCTCAGACATCGAAACTTGCTGTGCCGACGCAGGTCGATATGGACAAAAAAATTGACGCCGCGATTTTGCGGGGGATACGGTTCATGGAAAAGGCGATGCATGAGGACGGTAGTTACGGTATAGAGATGCCCTCGCGCGATGGCGGCAAACCTGTCTACATCGACAACGTTGGTATAACCGGACTGGCACTGTTGTCGATCCTCGAAAGTCCATGCGCTAAGGACGAAGTCAAAAAGCCGTATTTTCAGAAGGGTGTCAAGTATCTCCTGAGCAAGATTCAGAAAGACGGCGCGATTTCTAATTCCGAGACTGGTTACTACACCTACAAGACCGGTATTTGCATCAGGGTGTTTGCGCTTTTGGATGGCGATAAATACGCAAAGATAATCAAGGATGGCCAAAACTTTTTGCGTGGCAAGGAGTACAACGAAGACGATCACAAGAACAACTGTCAAAGCAACAACAGAA
>CAYSUZ010000237.1:0-3444 GCA_964434335.1 uncultured Planctomycetota bacterium
GAAAGGCACCGGGGGTTCGAATCCCTCTCCCTCCGTAAAAATTACCCGTTGCTAAACGGTGGGTTTTTTTATGGCAATAATTCTCCAATATTCTGGATGCTGATCACGAACAGAATAATCCCGGCGATGATCCCGAAAAAGCCCAGTATCATGCCGAGGCGTCCGTTAAGTACTAGGTGCGGTTCGCTGTACTTGAGGGTTTGCATGATGCCAAGTACTACGGCCAGAAGCGAGAGCACCAGGCAGCCTGCGACAGAAAACAGACTCATCACACAGTCCATCATGTGACCGGCTATACCCAGTACCCCAAGGATAACCGGCGCGTTGCCCGCAGGTATTCTTCGGGCCAGCGAGATGGCGTAGGGCTGAGAATAATTTTGTTGTGGGGCGGCGTATGGTTGATAAGGCGGATATGCGGCTTGTTGTTGATAATTTTGGGCTTGCACGGGTTGTTGGTACGGATTGGATTTTTGGTAATTAAATGCCTGTGCTTCTTGTGCCGGAGGTGTTGGGGCGTTCTGCTGGCTTTGGGGGGGAGCGGTGTGTTCGGCTGGATGGGGGTGGGGCACCTTCTGCCACGCGCCACACTGCCCGCACTGCATGTAAGAGCCTGCTGCTTCGTCCGTCGCGACGATTTCCTGCCCGCAATCGCATATTATGGTGATAGCCATGTGCGCTCCAATTGAGTTTGGCGGTTGGTTTAACGCGATTATCCTACATTTACATCCCTGGCACGTCAACGGCAAATAGCAGGAAATATGTTGAAAAAACTACCTTGCAAATGCTATGCTCGTTCGTATAATCCTACGAAGCAGCGAGAAACCCGCAATTTTGTTGAATAAAACGGGTCTTGGTGCATATAAACAAGTGAAGACAACTTCTTAATAATATGAAAGGGCTTGGCATGAAACGCTCAATAATGATCCCGATGGTTTCGGTTGGAATTTTGCTTGTTTTTGCTGTCTGCCTGACGGCTGTGGTTGCACAGGGTGGAACTAACGAGAACTTCACAACAGGCACGAAGCTGCTCAAGGGCGGCGTTGATAATTTCTGGGACGGCGCGGAATTCTTCACCAAGATCGAAAAGAAAGACGCGGGACTGTTGGAGAGAGCACTCGAAGATGATGATGTCTTCGTCAAAACCGCCGCGTCCTATGCGTTACTGCGTATTTTCAAAGGCGGTTCTTCGCCCGATGCTAGGGACTGCATCAGAAGCAGCGAGAAAGTCCTATGGGACGTCATCAATGACCGCAAAGCCGATCTTGATCTGCGCGAGATTGCCATCAACATACTCGGCGAATGTGGCAGCAAATCCAACGGCGCGAAACTCCTGAAATTTGGCAAAGAAGCACCAGAGCCTGAGTTGGCCATGGCTGCGATTTACCGTGCGTATCGTCTGACGAGCATGATGAAGGAGCGCAACATCCTCAAGGAACGTCTTACCTCAAAGCGTATCGACCTTCGTGCAAAAGCAACATTCTATCTTGCGGATATGGGCGACTCTTCGCTGGCCGTAAAAAACTCTCTTAAAGAACTTGCCAAAGAACCTACTTTCCGTGGGATGGTTGCTGAGAAACTCATCGAAAACGAAGAGATGATTGAAATTGTCGAAAATTCAGCAACCGGTGGTGCCGACCGTCAGCGTATTGCGATCCTGGAGGGCGAACTCGAAAAAGCCTTGGCAAAGGCAAAAGAGGCTCTTGCTGCAACGAATGAAGCACGCGCTGAAAGAGATAGGCTTAAAGCAGATATCGAAGCGTTGGAAGAGGGCAGGTCGGGTGACGCACCTGCGCCCGAAGGCGTCGAACCTGAAGGCCCCATGCCCGAATAATTTTTAGACACCTAACGATTACAAAAAAAGAGCGACCGTAAGGCCGCTCTTTTTTTTCGTCTTCAATTTCAATCGCTCAGGCCCAAAACATCGCCCATTGTGTAAAGTCCCGCCTTTTTGCTGACTACGAAACGCGCAGCAAGCAACGCTCCTCGCGCGAAGCCGTCGCGGTTGTTGGCGCGATGGGCTATTTCGAGTGTCTCGCCTAATGTGCTTAAAAATACTCGGTGTTCGCCGACCGTGTCGCCAGAGCGTACGGCGTGAACGCCGATCTCGCCGGATTTGCGCTTGCAGGGATTGCCATGGCGACCATAGCTGACGTCGGGTTTTTCGATCCCGCGACCCTCGACTATCATCTTGACAAGATTTGCCGCAGTGCCGCTGGGCGCGTCGACTTTGAAGCGGTGATGCGTCTCGACTATTTCCGCATCGTAGTCTTCGCCCAGAATTGCCGCAGCTCGCCTGACCAGCGAGAACAATACGTTGACGCCGACCGACATGTTTGGCGAGAAAACTATCGCGATTTCCTTTGCTGCGCATTCGATCTCGGCTATCTGGTCTTTGCTAAAGCCCGTTGTTCCGATTACGAGAGGTGTTTTGTTGGCGCGGCATTTTTCCAGCAGTGCCATCGTGCTCTCTGGCAGCGAAAAATCAATCATCGCATCGACGGGGCTGCTTATCCCGTCGCTTACTTTTATGCCAGTATTTTTCTTGCCGATTAGCGTCCCGAGATCGATACCGATGTCGGCGTGCTTTGCATGTTCTGTGCCTGCGGCGACGGCGATGTTTGTTTCTTCACGGATCAGCGCCAAAATCATTCGGCCCATGCGCCCCGATACTCCGTTGATTGCTATCTTTATCATATCTATCCTCAAAAAATTAAGATCAACCATGTTAGAGCAAGGAATCACCTCTGTCAATTGTCTCTGCGAACTAGTTGTGCTTGACCTGCATGGAAGGGGATGTAAAATGCAGGCAATCGACAATTCCTGAAGAGGCATATATGAACAAAATCAAACCCAAGGTTGTGCTCGTGCGCTCGACGCCGGATCCTGATGCGTTGGTGGCTTCGGCGGCTAAGCTGTGCTATGCCTCCGATACGTCGGACATCCTTGAGGATGGTGCCGACAGCGAAAAATTTGTGCAGGCGCTTTTTGCGCTTGGTCACCTTAGTCCGATAGAGCACGCCTCCTTCACTTTTTACGTCGAAGGCGTGTCGCGCGCGATGACGCACCAGCTCGTTCGTCACCGCCTTGCCAGTTATTCCCAGCGCAGCCAGCGCTACGTTGCGCATGCCTCTTTCGATTACGTTGTCCCGCCGCAGCTAGAAGGCAAAACGGTTGTCGTCGATGGCAAGGAATGCGATGCAGTCGATTATTTCTGCGAGACGATGGCGATGCTCGCGCAACGCTACTCGCACTTGAAGACGGCGCTTGGCGATTCCGGCGAGGCGAGCAATCAGGATGCGCGTTACGTGCTGCCCAATGCTTGCGAGACGAAAATTTTTATAACGATGAACGCGCGTGAATTGCTGCACTTTTTTGCCGAGCGCCTGTGCATGCGCGCGCAGTGGGAGATTCGTGCCGTTGCCGAGATGATGTTTAATCTTGTGA
>CAYSUZ010000238.1:0-3437 GCA_964434335.1 uncultured Planctomycetota bacterium
TTCTGACACATTCCACACGTCACACAATCCTTAGTTACCGTTACTTTTGATATCGACATTCGTGTTCTCCTGCATCCTTATCCATCAGGCCCTGTGTTCAATGCTGAAAATTTTCCTGTGCTCATCTATCGCAAAACGATCCGACATGCCGGCAATGTAATCCGCGATCACGCGCGCCTGCGCTTCCTTGCCACGCGCAATTTCGGCCCTGATCCCCGGCGGCAGAATTTCCGGATGCTCATTATAGGCACGAAAAATATCCTCGATTATCCGCTTGCCCTTATTAATCATCCGCACGATGCGGAAATTATTGTAAAACTTCTCCATAAGAAATTCGCCAAGCGCAGCCGTGTGTTCATCCATCTCCGCGCTAAACACAACCAGCGGCTCCTCGCAGTCGCGCACATCGCCCAGCGTTTTGATAGAATTGCGCTCCAGCCGCTTCTGCGCCTCCTGCAACACGTCGGTTATCATCATATCAATCAGCGCGCGCGTACGCTGGACAGCCCTGACACGCGGATTCATCTTGGCGACGCGCTCTCCCGTTCTGCGCCAGAGATCAAGCCCCGCGTCGTCAACATCCTCCAGACGAAAAACATGCAACCGCAAAGCATCCTCAAGATCGTGCGTGCGAAACGCTATCACGTCAGCAGCGTTTACCACCTGCGCCTCAAGCGTTGGCGCCTTGCCGGGAAAAAATTCGTCCTCACCCGAGCGAAAATCATAAACTGTCTCGTGCTTTTGCAATCCTTCGAGCACCTCGATGCTTAGATTAAGACCGTCGAAATCCTCATAGCGTTTTTCAAGATATCGCAGAATTTTCAGCCCGTGAACGTTGTGATCGAAATGCTCCACAAGATTCCCCAACACCGACTCGACCGCGTGGCCAAAGGGTGGGTGGCCAATGTCGTGCGCCATCGCAATGCAATGCGTGAGATCCTCGTTTATCCCGAGAGAACGGGCAATCGATGTGGCTATCTGGACGGTTTCGAGGGAGTGCGTCAGGCGATCGCGCGAGGCATCATCGGCCTGGCCAAAGGGAAAGACCTGTGTCTTAAATTTCAGGCGGCGGAATGCGGCTGTGTGCGCGATGCGATTCCAGTCGCGCTGAAAGTTCGTCCGATAACGCGGCGGCGGCTCAGGATGCTCGCGGCCTACCGAATCCCGGCTGAGCACCGCGTAAGGTACAAGAATTTTTGCTTCATTTTCTTCCAGCATTTCTCTGGTGCGTATCATACAAACCTCCGTAATTCGTTCGGCGCTACTTTATCGCAATGCCTCTAAAATGTAAAGTCACGGTGTCGAACGTAAAACTTGCTTTACTACTGCCAGCGCAGGCCATCTCACCACCAAAACACAACAACATAAACAATAATGCGTTACAAACTACCTGATTCTGCACGCATTTGGCACAGATGTTGCTATTTTATATAAAGCTATGATTGACAAAATCATTGAACCCCATAATCAGGCGGCAGCCCTTGCTACGGGTAGAAGTATAGCATGCGATAGTGACACGCCGCCTATGATATTGTTCGAGTGCCCCTGCGGTAAACATATCGCGGCCCCGATGTGTTCCGCGGGGCACAAAGGCTATTGCCCGAAATGCAAATCCGGAATTATCATCCCCCGTCCCCGCGACAAATCCGTAAAAGCTATCGTATGCTCATGCGGATACGAAATTGTGCCGCGCCGGCACATCAGCCATTGCCCGCAATGCAACCGGAGCCTCGCAGTCTCTGGGAAAATCACGACCAATCATCTTGTCCTCGCAATACTCATCGTAGCCGCACTTGCAGCCATAACCTACTTTGTTTTTCTCGCATAACCGCTCAGTCTTTTAACAAACAGAGTGATTACACCGCAATTTAAGATATGTTCGAACGCTGATCGATTGAAACGAATGTTGTGGCGGCCCTCGCCAAGTGGAATGTCGCGGCAAATGGAATGGGCTGGCAGTACATCCTCATCGCGTGCGTTGAGTGGTGTATTTATAAAACACATGCCGACGGATTTTTCGACACGCAGGCGAAACTCGGCCAGCCTCTTTACGTCGTCACTCTACCTTCCAGTCGTCGCCTTCCTTAACCAGCGTGCGATCTGGCGTGCTTTCATCATTCTTGTCCTTTGTACCTTTCAAAAAAAAGATCGCCTTCGCTCTGATCTCGCTTATCGGTTCAATCTTGACTTTGACCAGTTTCATATCGGCGAAATCTTCTAGATGCAGGCTGTCGAATTTGGCCTTTAGCCTCGCTTCGAATTCAGCAGCTTTTATGGTATCGGACATCTCAAGCTGTTTGGCCGATAGACACGCTCTATAAGTATCGAAATCGTCATCAATAATCGCCGTCATATATTTCCTCGCAGCAACTTCCGTTGCCGATTCAGCCACAATTTCCTCGCTGCCGCCAAACGCCCCGATTACAAACAGGATTATCAAAATCGCGTCAATTACCAGTGCGCCAACACCGACGAAAAATCCGGCATGCGCAAAAGTTTTGCCACGGACGGGAGAATGCCCACGGGCAATCGCAGCCAATTCGAATTTTCCCCGCCATAGCCCCACTACCGCACAGGGAATAGAGGCAATCCAAAGCGCTATCATGATCCCGAACAACAGGCCCGCGACAAGCTCAAGCCATACCGCAATACCCAGCAACGCGCCAAGACAGCCGAAAACGGCAAGGTATAGCACCTGCTTTGCGCCACTGCTTGGCGGGGACTCCGGCGTTATTTTCAGGCGTCCCAAGCCGCGATGAGTTTTACTCGGGATATTATTGTTATTTTTTACCAGATCGCCGTGCATCGCAGGCCCCTTATATAATTCGGATGCGGATATAATCTTTTTTCTTGCCTACCTTGAGGATCATTCCATCCACCACCAATACGTCCTCTCCAGGATCGTCGAGTTTCTCCGGCGTCACGCCATCAACAAACAACGTAACTGCGCCCTGCGAAATTTTGCGGCGCGCATCAGAACTCGATCCAGCCAGCTTCGGCCCGGTTAGCAATTTCACCGCCCAAAGGCGGCCATCCTTCAGTTCATCAGCCTTAATTTCGTACTCTGGGATATCATCAGGGATTTTGTCTTCCTTGAATTTTGCATCGAAGCTTTCCCTCGCGGCAACCGCCTCGGCATCGCCCCAGAACTGGCGAACAATTTGCCCAGCCAGCGCAGCCTTGGCATCACGCGGATGCGCGCCCTCGGCTAATAATGCCTCGACCTGTTCCTCCGGCATCTCGGTAGCAAGTTCAAAATAATTCCGCATCAACTCATCGGGAATCGACATCGCCTTGCCAAACATCGAATCCGGCTCATCGGTAACGCCTATCGCGTTGCCCAAACTCTTGCTCATTTTGTTAGTCCCGTCCAGCCCCACTAACAACGGCATCGTAAGGCAAACCTGAGGTTCCATCCCTTCGCCGCGCATCAGGTC
>CAYSUZ010000239.1:0-3430 GCA_964434335.1 uncultured Planctomycetota bacterium
GTTGCGGATCGGGCTTGAGCAGAGGCTTGAGCACAGCCCGTATTTCGGGTTCGAGCCGGTCGGCAACAGCAAGCGTTCCGTCGCGCACATCTTTGACCAGCGCTTCGGCATGTTGATCGAGCCGACTGCACAGCATAAGGATCGTGCTCGGATTGATTATCGTTATCAGGCTAACCTCGGCGGCCAGCGCCAACCGAAGTACCGTGTAATATTTTGCCTCGAAATCTGAGGCGCCAAAAACTTCGTAAGGCACGCACATATACCGGCCCTGCCCGGGAACGCGCGCGAGTTGACGATAATTCATGCCGCTCATAGAACCACACGGGATGCCCGCTTCGGTGCGCTCGCTCTCTTCGGGCGATATCAGCGTAAGAAATTTGCCGCGCAGTATTTCGGGGTGGTCGCGGAGTATATGCCACGTCCAGATTTTTTGTATCGCGCGAAATTCACGATAGAACGGCATCGTAACGGGAATGAGTTTGGGTCGGTCAGTCGTGCCACTGGTAGTTGCAAACATGATAACAGGCGCAGCCGTAAGGACGTTGGTCTCGCCGCGCGCGATGCGATCAATATCATCGGCAATATCTTCATATCTGCAAACAGGGACGCCTGCTCGATAATCGGCAAGCGTCCTGATTGATGCGAATCCGTGTTTACGCCCGAACTGGGTGTCTTTGTTGCGTTCGATTATTGACATCAGGCGCTTGGTCTGAAATCCGCACGGGTCTTTAAGCGCCGCACGGTATTCAGCCAATTCGCGCCGATTTATATATCGATACGCATACCGCAATATTGACGTAAACATCTTATTTGCTATCCCTCCTGGACGGCGGGATCATTACTTCGCCGTTTCGTTCTCGGCAGCGGGACACTGTGCCCCGGACGAACAGCCCGCGCACTTGCCCGCGCCGTCAGCGCGAAGCTGCTTAAGCAGTTCGGCGTATTCCTGCGACGTCTTAACGATGTCGCCACGCAACGTAGTGATAATTTTTTCGGCACCTTTGTGCGTTGGAACGAGTCCATACTTCTCGACGAGATGCGGCAAAACATCGGTGTTGTCGATAAGCGAACACGGCATGCGGTGGTCTTTGTTGTAGGGGTGCATGCTGCGCGCTTCTTTGAAGCACGGCGAATTGTGAATTTCGGTCAGAGTCTTTTCGCGGATGTTGTCCTTGGCAAAGTGCACAAATACACAAGGCTCCACCCAACCGGTAGACTGGACATGCATGTAGCGACGGCCCCACGCGATGCAACCTTCGGTCAGCTCGCCATCGTTCCAGAAATCGAATATCAACAGCGGTTTGTTTTTGCGAACTTCTTCGACGATCTTAAAACGTTCGATGCGCTGCGCCGCCGTCGGCACAAGTTCCGGTGCAGGATCGTGGCCGGTGAGGATGTACTGGAAAATCCAGCCGAACGCCGCGCCGTTTTCGACAAGCCGGTCGTAGAAGGCAGGATTCATGATGCTGTCGTGATTGAGACGCGTGTGGGTGATCGAACAGCCAAACAACACGCCCGCGTCGCGCAGATGCTGCATCGCACGAGTAATCTTGTCATAGGCGCCTTTGCCACGGCGTGCATCGGTGAGTTCTCTTTCACCTTCGATGCTGATGGCGGGATAAAGGTTGCCGCACTTTGCCAGCCGCTCAGCGACCTTCTCGTCGATATTCATGCCGTGGGTGTACATCTGGAACATCACATCATCGTGCTCTTCGACCAGGTCGAAAAGATGCGGCCAGAAGGTAGGCTCGCCGCCAGAGAGGGTAATAAAATAAATGCCCATCTCGTTTTTGGCTTCGTTGACGACGCGATTGACTTCGTCGAGTGTGAGTTCTTTGGTTTTATCGTAGTCGGCAGCGTAGCAGCCGTAGCAATTCAGATCGCAGCGCATTGACGGGCTGATGACGATGAAGAACGGCGGGGCTTCGCCCCATTTGTTCTGATATTCGGTGCGTTTTTTTGTGCCGAGGTGCATTTCGTTGAAGAAAAGATTGACCGCGAGTTTTTTGCGAGTCTGTTTGGAAAGACGTGGCAGATTGCGCTTGGCCATCTCGAAAAGCATGTTGACGCCTTCTTTGCGCTTCTCTACGAGTTCGGGTCCGCCCTGCACGGTCTTAACGGTCATGTCGATGGCGAGGTCTTTAAATTTTTCCATCAGCGCACCCAGAAGTTTGGGATTGCTGCTAAGTGCGGGCAAAAGTTTCGATAAGCCCTTGGCTTTGAGATAACTCTTGAGTGCATCAAAATGTTTCATGACGTCTCCTGTATTCTTATCGGATTGTCACGCCCCCCTCAGGCCTGACATATGCTCTCCGGCGATGAATCTACCGACACGACTGACCACACTACGGTGATCGTCGCCTTCCAGGATGCTATGATCCCGGCTCCGCAGCCAGTAAATACCTTTCTGCGAAGATCCCAAGTTGTCCAGCAGGTAACTGGCGCTCTTTGCGCGACTTGCCAGATCGAATTTACTGTGCACAATGAGGCAGGGGCTGGTAACGCCGGGGATGTGGGGCCTGGCCGCTATGACCAGTTCCGCCATCGTCCGCAACGTACACACCGGCACTCGCCGATAAATGCGCACTCTACCCACGCCGCCCGGAGGGGCAAACGTGCGAATTTCTTTGGTAAACATTCCCAATACTTTGAGAAACAGCCCCGCAGGGATGAATCCGAAAAACGAGTAAACCGGAGTATTGAGCAACACCAATCGCTCCACCGGCCTCTCGGCTGCAAGCATTATCGCCAACAACGAGCCAATCGAAAACCCAGCTACGGAAACCGTCCCGTATTCACGCTCTAACTCACGATGGGACTCCAGCGCCGTCTCGTACCAATCGCGCCACGTAACGCCGAAAAGATCGGTGTAATCTGTACCGTGACCGGGCAAAACCGGTGCGCGCCAAGGAATTCCGCGCGCATCCAGATCAGCTGTTAGATTGTCAAACTGCGCCGGTCCAGCCGCTATGCCGTGCAACAACAGGCACGCGCCCCCGAAATCATTTTTCGGGCTGGGGTTTTTGTTCATGCTTGCGTTCGCCTGTCAGAAGTTTAAGCGCGACCATCGCAGCTCCGATGCAGATACAAACATCGGCAATATTGAATATTGGGTATTCGTAACCCCAAAACACCGTAAGGATAAAGTCGCGAACAAAATGCGCCTTATCGCCCAACGGCGTAACAAGCAATAATCGGTCGTAAAGATTGCCCAGCGCACCACCAACTATAAGTCCCAGGCCGATATGAAGCCAAAGTGCCCGGCCCTTGAGCCTAGCAAGTATAACACCCACAATTAAAAGTGCAAGGACAGATAGAACCGCCAAGAGTATGGTTTGATCTTTGAGTATACTAAAGACGCCGCCAGAATTGCTGGCACTGGCAATGTAGAAGAAGTCCTTGATAACCTCTTCTCTACTATGACTGTCGA
>CAYSUZ010000240.1:0-3427 GCA_964434335.1 uncultured Planctomycetota bacterium
ATCGCCGAACGCGCTCCGATGACGATGGAAGATTTGCCTTCCTTGAGATTCATCCACTGCTCGCGGCGCTGGCTGTCGTTCATCATTCCATGCAAAACCGCGATGTTGTCGAAACGCTCGCGGAAGCGCAGAACCGTTTGCGGTGTGAGCGATATCTCCGGCACGAGCACAATTGCCTGGCGGCCCTGTTTGAGAACGCGATCAATGGCTTGCAGATATATTTCTGTCTTGCCGCTGCCCGTAACGCCGTTGAGCATTGCTGCGCCATATTTTTTTGCATCGACATGTTGTGTGATCTCTTTGAAAATTTCTGTCTGATGCGGTGTCAGTTCGAGATGTGGCTTGCGTGGAGTTTGAAGATTATCAAAGGGCTGGGCGACTACGTGTCTTTTTTCGAGATTCACGAACCCGTCTTTTCCCAGCGTTTTTATTGGAGATGCTGAGCAGTTGGCCTCGGATTTTAGTTGGGAAATCGACATCTCCGCGTTTGCCGCCAGCAGCGCCTCCAGCACTCTGCCGCGTGCGGCCGATTTTTTGTGATAGAGCGCGATCAATTCCTTTGCTTTGGCCTCATCGATCGCAAGCGAGACGAATTCGACTTGTCGGCCCATGCTGTTGCGCTTGACTCCGCCGGGCACGACGCAATCCAGCGCTGCTCCCCATGAGGAAAAATAGTAATCCGCGATCCAGCGTGTGAGTTTAAGCATGTTTTCATCGACGAGGACTTTGTCGTCGAGTATTTCGCGTATCGCCCTGACGTTTTCCGCCGTCGAAGTCTCCGCGCGGCCAACGCAGTAGCCATCGACCTCCTTGCGGCCAAACGGAACGCGCACGAGCATCCCCGGTTTGAGAATTGCGTGGAATTCCGGCGGCACAAGGTACGTGTAAGCCTTGTCCACGGGCATTTTGACGACGACCTGCGCGAAAAGCGGGCCTGATTTCTTTTCGGTTTTGTTTTGCATAGATTCGTTTGTTCTGTGGCTACGCAGAAAGTATATCAGGTAGCTGCGACAAATGCAGGCGGTTTTTTCTATCGCAGCCGCGCTCGCCTTGATAAAATCCGGCATGGACGAAACGAAAAAAAGGGTGTTGCTGCTCACGACCGAGTTGGAAATGGGCGGGACCGAGCGCGCGTTGCTGAATCTGGCGCGAAGCCTAGACCGCTCTCGCTACGAAGTCTGTGTGGCATCATTGCGAGGCGATGGTTCGGTCGGCCCGATGTTGGAACAAACGGGCGTGCCTGTTTTTCGGCTGGCGATGCGCGGCAAATGCGATTTTGCCGTAATTGGACGGTTGGCGAAAATTCTGCGCGATGAAAAAATAGACATCCTGCACACGTTTCTGTTTCATGCCAACCTTGTCGGGCGCTTTGCCGCGCGAAAGGCGAAAACGCCAGTCGTGATATCTTCGGTGCGTCTGTGCGAGCGCCGTCCTCAACGCCTCCTGCTCGACGGCTTGACCCATTTTATGATTGACACCGAGACCTGTGTCTCCGAAGAAGTGCTCGAATATACCGCACGTTATGCCCGAGTGCCGCGGCGCAAATTGGCCGCCATTCCAAATGGCATCGCAGCGGACTTTGCGGCGAGCGAGGCTGAAGGCCGCCGCATGAGAGATTCTCTGGGTATTGCGCCGGATGCTTTGGTTGTATTGACAGTAACACGTCTTGCGGCAGGCAAGGGCATTGATACGTTGCGCAGGATCGCCGATGATGTGATCGCAAAACGCGGCGACGTTCACTTTGTCGTGGCGGGGGCGGGGCGCTATCTGGACGACCTGCGAGAAAGCGCGAACGAGAGGCTGCACGTTCTCGGCCATCGCACCGATATCCTGGAATTGCTGGCCATGGCGAACGTTTTTTTTCTCCCGTCACGGCGCGAAGGCATGCCTAACGCAATTCTCGAGGCGATGTCGGCGGGCCTGCCGGTTGTGGCGTTCGATGTGCGCGGATGCAGGGAAGTTGTAAGCGACGGAAGCACGGGCATCCTTGTGCCGCGCGGCAATTGGCTTGTAGCGAGCCGAGCGATAGAGCATCTGCTCGACGAGCCCAAAACGCGGGAGCGCATGGGACAGGAAGCCAGCCATGTCGTGCTTGAGGAGTTTTCCTTGGATGCGACAGTGCGGATGACGCAGGAACTTTACAGGCGTTTGCTTGAAAAAAAACGAAAATAGTGTAGAAGAACACCCGTGAAAGCTTTGGAAGAAATAGCCCGACGCGCGATGCTGACCAAATTTCGCGAAGACGGCGGGGCAGGGTATACTTATTACCACTGTCATCGCGTGATGCGGCTGGCGCTTGCTCTGGCTAGCAGTGACGAATTGCGTGATCGTAAGGTCAATCTCAGGGCGTTGAGCATTGCGGCGCTGTTTCATGATGTGGGGCGCGAGATAGACAGCGACCGGCATTGCGAGGCGGGGCGCGACTTTGTTTTGCGCGAACTATCTTTGTTGCTTGACGCCGATATGCTGCAACGCGTTGCCGTTTTGGTGATGCATCATAACAATCCGGTGAATCTTGAGTCGGAGATCATTCACGACGCCGATCTGATTGATCATTGCGGCGCAACGGGTATCTGGCGGTATTTCCATCTGTTTGCTCATCGCCGCGAATCCGCTGATGAAGCGGTGCGCAGCTACGATGAGAAAAAAGGCGAGTGGCTGATGAAGCACGCAGAGTGGGCGATTTTCAAAACCGCAAAACGAGAAATCGAGCGCAGGCTGGGCCTGCATGAATCTTTTATGAGGGAGTTTCGCCGCGAATTGGACGGGCGAATCGACGAAAATTTATTACGAGGCACAAATGAACAAGACTGAACTCGGCAAGGCGATCCTAGATGCGGCATATCTCGAAGGCGACTTTATTCTGCGCAGCGGCAAACACAGCAAGTATTATCTCGACAAATATCTCTTCGAAACAAAGCCCGAAATCCTAAGCGCAATCGCCGATGAGATGAGCGAGATTATGCCCGCAGGCGTTGATCGAATCGCCGGCACCGAACTCGGCGCGGTCGCGCTGGCGGCGGCGCTTTCCCTCCGAACCAATCTGCCTTTTGTTATTGCGCGCAAGGCGACCAAGGATTACGGAACCTCCAAAGTGATCGAAGGCGAGTTCAAGCCCGGTGAAAAAATTGTTCTTGTCGAAGATATCATGACTACCGGTGGCGCGGCGCTGAATGCTGCGGATGTGCTGAAGGAAGCCGGTCTGGATGTTGTGCTCGTAATAGGTACGATCGACCGCGAGCAGGGCGCACGCGAGGCCTTCGGTGCGAAGGATCTTAAGTACGTCGCCTTGTTCACGAAAACAGAGTTGGGCATATAGCGTTTATCGCGGGAAGGCATGTCGAGAGTGATCGGCCTGATCGAAAAATTCTTCCGTTACCTTGAGCGCCAGAAGGGGCTTTCACCGAATACGCTAAAGGCGTATCGA
>CAYSUZ010000241.1:0-3412 GCA_964434335.1 uncultured Planctomycetota bacterium
GCCCGGCCCGCAGAAGATTGCGCGGCATTCCATCTTGGATACGCACATGCTTTCCAGCGTTTCCTCGGCTTTGACGGCGGCGCTTTTTTCCAGCCCCAGCATCACCAACACCTCGGCACGCAGCGCAGCGGCGCGACCTGCGATCTCGTCGGGTTTGTGTCCTGCTGCGACGTATTCGGCACGCCAGCCGCTGGATGCGAGCATTTCGCAGAGTTGGCCCCCAATAAGGGCCTCAAGATTTTTAAGATGCTCTTCGTTAGCGTTGCCAGCGATAAGTGCAACGGGTGAGTGCGAAAATTCGCGCGGGGCGTTGGTGGTTAGCTTGTCGATTACGAATCTCAGCGTCGCTTGTGCTTTGGCGTTGTGGGCTTCGTCGTCGCTGATGGCTATGGCCTGGAGCGTAGGAAGAATAATATCGCTCTGGAGGCGGATGTAGGGAGTCCCTTGCGAAAGGGCTTCCTCGATCATCGCCCATGCTACCGTTCGGCGGCCTGCCCATATGGTTTCGACGAAATCGGCCAGTATCGCGCCCGTAGAGTTGTTCTGCGTCATCTTTTACGTTCCTGTTGGGTTTTTTGAGCACTTTGCATTACGTTCGATTTCATATGTGGTATCGGTAATTATGTTCAAATAATTCAATCAACATCAGCTCCTGACGATCAGTGTCGTTTGGGGATTGCAGGAGGATATCTCGAATTGATTTGCCCGCATCGTTGCCTGCTGTTAGAATGCTCGAGTGGAGTCGTTATAGCGAGAATTTGATGAGCAATAGATTCGAAGATACGGCATTATTTGATAAGCAACCGCCGCGGCGTTTGAAGCTTTCGCCGAGCAGGTTGGTGAGAAATATATTCCGGCTGGCCTTGCCCGCAGTAGCAGAGAATTTACTGCTTGCGCTGATGATGCTGGTGGACGTGATTTTTGTTGCGCACTACGCTTTTAGCAGCGGTGGAAAGAGCCTGGCGGATACGGCGATTTCGGCGGTCGGTACTAGCAGCACGCTGGGATTTGTTTTGATGGTCGTGTTTATGCCGGTGTCGCTGGCGACTAACGCGTTGATTTCGCGGCACATCGGTGCGCGGGATATGGCAAGGGCTCGCCGCACGTGCGCCCAGTCAACAAAAATTGTGGCTATATTCGGTACGCTCGTGAGTATATTGCTTGTTTTACTTGTCGATCAAATTCTTGTCGTAATGAAACTGGGCTTCGATGATCCGAAGGTTTTAGAGTATTCAAAGGAATATCTGATGTGGATATTCCCCTCATTCGTGTTTCGTCTGCTGTTAATGAATTCCGGCTACGCTGTTAAGGCTGCGGGCAACACGCATAATCCCATGATAATCGCGGCGTTCGCCAACATCCTCAATATAGTGCTCGATTACGGGCTGATCTTTGGTAAATTGGGTATGCCGGAGATGGGTATCCAGGGTGCGGGTCTGGCCACGGCGATAGCATCGCTGGTAGGCGGCGGGCTGATGACGGCTTTGTTGTTTACGCGTTTTTCGGCGATTCATATAGGCTGGCGGCATATTAAGGGCTGGTCGTGGCGGGTGTATCGCTCGTTGACTAGAATTGCATTGCCGGGGATGATTGAACAGCTGGGTTTGCAGGGTGCGTTTGTACTCTACCTGCGCATTGTGACCGACCTTGGCAAGGAGTCGCTGGCGGCGTTTATTATCACCAGCCGCATTGAGGGTTTTTCAATGTTGCCTGCCTATGGCTTCGGCATCGCCTGCGCTACGCTCGTAGGACAATCGCTGGGTGCGGGCAAGCCTCGTCTCGCGCGGCAGAGCATGTTTTATTGCGGCTTTTTCGGCAGCGTTCTCATGGCGGCGGTTGGTGTGGCGTTGTTTGTTTGGCGCAAGGACGTTTCTGCGATATTTTATCCGTCGGAGGAGGTTCTCAGTCTTGCGGCACAGTGTCTGGTTGTTGCGGCTATCTCACAGATACCAATCGGTTTTTGCATGATACTCATGGGTGGCCTGCGTGGAGCGGGAGACACTATTAGTCCTATGATAGTTGCGCTCATAGGGGTTATTTTGATAAGATTGCCGCTGGCGTACTATTTTGTGATTGTACTGGATAAGGGATTGATATACGTGTGGTGGGCTAGTGTGATAGATTGGATAGTGCGTGCGGTTATTGTGGTACTTATTGCCCGTTTCGGACGATGGCATCGGATAAAGGTATAGCAACATGAGAATAAAAAACCTACATCGATGGGACATATCGCCCAAGAAGGCTGTCAAGCTTCAGCGTGCTTTGGCTCAGCTGGTTGTTTGCGAAGATCACGTCAAGAAGATCAAAAAAATCGCTGGCGTCGACGTTTCGTGTATGCCTGACGATGATACGCTATACGCCGGAGCGGTTGTGATCGATGTGGAGAAGTGGTGCATCGTCGAGACCGCGTACAATATTCAGAAAACATCTTTTCCCTACGTGCCGGGATTGCTTTCGTTTCGCGAGGCACCTGCGATACTCGGTGCGCTGCGAAAACTCAGGGCTACTCCTGACGTCGTAATCGTTGACGGTCAGGGTCTCGCCCATCCGCGACGCTTCGGTCTGGCTTCACATCTGGGTGTCGTGCTAGATCGACCTACGATCGGCTGTGGGAAGTCGCGCTTGATCGGCTCCTATCAAGAACCGGGCAAAAGATCCGGCGCGATGTCGAATCTCATGGACGGCAACGAAGTTATCGGCAAGGTGCTGCGCACCCGCGACGGTGTTAGCCCGATTTTTGTCTCTGTCGGACACGAGATAACACTTGCTCGTGCCAGCGAAATCATAATGGACAACCTCTCTATCTATCGCCTGCCCGAAGCTGTTCGGGCCGCGCATGCCTACGTAAATCACATCAGGAAAAGCCAGTAAATGTGCGGTATCTGCGGGATCATCAATCACGCCTTGGCGGGAACAGTGCAGCCCGAAGAAATCCGCGCGATGCGCGACTCAATGACACATCGTGGCCCCGATGATGAGGGGGAGTGGTTTGGCTCCGGCGCAGGACTAGGCCATCGGCGGCTTTCTATCATTGATCTTGAAGGCGGCCACCAACCTGTTAGCGACACGCGCTCAGGGTTGCACCTGATATTTAACGGCGAGATATATAACCATCACGAGCTGCGCGAAGAACTCGAAAAAAGTGGCGTGCAATTCCGCACGCAATCGGATTGCGAGGTTCTGCTGCGTCTGTTCGAGCGCGACCGCGAGCAGATGCTTTCGAAACTTGTAGGAATGTTTGCGATAGCGGTCTGGGACGAAAAAGACCGCAGCCTTTTTCTCGCCCGCGACCACATTGGCCAGAAGCCGTTGTATTACCGGCACGGTGCGGAGCGATTTGCCTTTGCGAGCGAAATCAAGGCGTTGCGGCAGATGAGCGATTTCGACGAAAGCATTTCGCGCAAAGCAATTT
>CAYSUZ010000242.1:0-3345 GCA_964434335.1 uncultured Planctomycetota bacterium
ATGAACAGCAAAGCGAGCATAATCGAATTTTTCATGGTGCTCCTTTGGTAAAATATAATTAGTTGTTCATCGTTTCGTCGCCTTGTATCTCGGCTTGTTGGGCCTGGGATTGGGCTTCGTAGATTTTGCGTCTTTGGCTGAACATGCGCATGTATTTTGTGCGTACGGCTTTGAGAGTAGATGCGACGGCCTGCTGGGTGATGTTGAGTTGTGTGCCGATCTGCTGTTGGAGCAGGGATTCGCGGTAGTACAGGCGCACGACCTCGCGCTGGCGGTCGGTGAGGATGTCTTCGTTGTCGAGGATGAGGTTGGTGATGATGCGGCCTTCGTAGATGCGCGGCAGGTCTTCGAAGTCGACCCTTCCGCTCTCCATCGACGGCAGAAGCGTTTCGATTGTCTCGCAAATTTCTTTGCAGCGTTGACGGATGGGGCACTGCTCGCAGTTTTCGCAGTTCTCGGCGGCCTTAGTCATGTTGTCTCCACTCTGTAAACGTGATCGACCGATTGTCTGCCGTTATTTTATCACACGCCTTCTCAAATACAAGTGGGTGATTGTAAATCGCGGGCCTATTTCCAAACCTGTATTTTGTCGTTGATGATTATGCACAATGTGCGACCGATGATGCGCGCTTTTAGAGAGCCGACTCTCTGTCGTTGTATAGCTTCGTGCGAGAATGCCACGGTGCCGGTGTGCGCGTCGAGGATAATGATCTTGAGTTTGGCGATATTTTTATCAGGGTAGCTCGTATGGCTGAGGACAAGATATTCGCCGCAGAAGTTGAGTTCGTTGAGGTTCCTTATCATCAGTTTTTTCTCCCACAGCAATTTTCCCGTCGTGATGTTGTAGAGCCTAACGGTTTGCCTGTTCTTGTCGACGCAACACAGCAGTTTGCCTTTTACGATTAGATGGTTGGCCGTGAATTTGTCATCGGGGATGCTGATCAGGCGCGGAGGGCGCGAGCTGCGCGAGTCGAAGAACATAATTGCATTGCCCTGTTCGTTGAGGATGGCAATTTCGCAGCCAGCTTCCTGCGAGACGCTATATTGCTGCTGGCCGCTGTCTGCGCGGTATAGCGAGCGGCCCCGGATTGTGTCGAACACGCAGGTGTTGAGTTTTTCGCCTTCTGCTACGATTAGCCTGTCGCCGCCGAGACGATACTCCGTTGTCTCGTTGTTGGGTAGGGCGAGCTCAAACTTGAACGCGCCGGTGAGCATGTCGATTGCCTGGCAGGAGTTGTGGGAGCGGTGTGATAACAGGAAATTAGCTCCCATCGGAGCGGTTTCAAGGTGATAATTCGGTTCGATGTGCGAAGGCAGCGTGGTTCTCGCGCCAGAAATCATATCCAGCGCCTGAAATTCGAGCTGCATATCTTTTTGGGTGATAAAAACCAGCATTCCGCTGGAGGTTTTTCTTTTGATTCTGTTGATGAATGTTCGCAGGGCGGAAAAAGAGCGGAACCACATTGTCGCGCCGGTTTCGATGTTGATGCAGCGCACTTCGGTTGCGTTGGTGGCGGGGTGGTTGACCTGTACGACGAGATTGCCTTTGCCGTTGAACCACATCTTTGCCGGTGAGATCGAAAAATCGCCGGGCATTTTTGAGGTTGTTATGACGGTTTGTTTTAGGACGCCTGTGGCCTTTTCCCAATATTCCACGGCAACCTTCTCGCCAATTTTGAATTTGACAATTGTCTCCCAAAAGTCAGTGTTGTTTGCAATCTCGACGCCGTTTATGGCGCGAATGATATCGCCCTTGACAATGGCGATCTGTTTTGTGTCGCCAGTTATTTTTTTTACGCGTGGGGGCTTGCTTGAGCTTTGTATTTCAAAGCCCAGCCATGCGCGACTGGGGCCGTTGGTCCAGAGGAGTTTGCCGCTGGTAAGATTGTAGCAGGCGATTATTCCGTTTTTGCGGGCGAGTATCTTATCGGCCAGAGCCTGCGGTCGGAAGCCTTCGGGGGCTATTATGTCGAAGTTGTGATAGGTTTTTAGCGATTCGGTTATGGTTGTGAGGTCGATTTTGCGGGCGATTTTCATCTTGTTGTCGATTGCCACAGTTCCGTCGTATTCGAGCATGTCGATACTGCCCAGTTCTTTGGCGATGAAATCGGTGAGGTTCATTTTCTTTTCGCCGAGTTCTATTTTGGTGTCTGTGGGCAATTTGCCTAGTCGTGCTAGGGTCGCGTGCGCGGTCTCAAAATCAGCACACTCTACTGCCAGCCGTTCCATTTTCACTAGCGCGGCGATGTTGAGTTGCGGGTTGCCGATGTTTTCGCAAGCCGCTTTAAGCGTTGCCAGGGCCATCGATTTGTTGCCGTCTTTTTCGTGCTGCGCTGCGATCTCGCTCAGCGCCTGAAGCGCGGCGAGGCTGTTGGGATATTTCTCATAGACGGCTATGTAGTCGTCGTGCAGGTTTGATAGTCGGGCTGCGTCGAGAAGTTTTGTCGCGTGTTTTTCGTAAGCGGCATAGGGTGCACGGCCATAAATGGCGAGCAATTCTCGAATGCGAATTTTTGAGTAGTAAGCCGCAGATTGTCTGATGTTTTTTTCGGGGGAAACGATCAAACGCGGGTGATTTGTGATGAGCTGTTGCAATGTGTCCAGGCCGTGATCGCGGATTTTTTCGTCGGCAGACTTGACCTCCATATTGGCAAGCTTGGCCTGGGCGCGCGCGCGAATTTCGTCAGAGACGTCGAGTGCGATTGCGGCGCGGATGTGACTCATCGCTTTTGTTAATTTACCGCTTTTTTCCCATTTGTCGGCCAGATATGTATGGCAGCGGAAGATTTGCTCGACGATAAGCGGTTGCAGAAGGTTGTTTCTGTATTGATCGTTGGGGGTCGCGATTTTGGCGGCCTTTTCAAACGCTACAAGAGCCTGATCCTGGTTGCCGTATGCGTAGAGCAGTTTGCCGTGCCGAAAGATGTTGGCAGCGGAGGGCGTGCCGTTGTTGGAAGCGAGATTGGACATGATTTGAGAGTCCGCGAACAGTGCAACATGGGCGGCGTTGGCCACTACTAGCCCCATTTGCGTTACCAGCAGGTTGCCGGGTCCGAGATTGCGATCTTCCCATTTGAAAACCTTGTGGAGTTTATTCTTTGCGATATCGTACATCAGCAGTGCGTCGCTCATTGGGATGTAGATGGCCGATTCGTTCATTGACGGACGGCCAAGCGGTGTAGGGGTGGATTTATCTGTACTTGTCTCAAGTCGCAGAGCGCAATTTGTAACTTCTTTTTTGGTGTCGAGATCGATTGCACACAGGCGGGGCGAATCAGTTTTGCTGGGAGAGTGGCGGTAGATGTCTTGGATATAATACAACAGCCCTCCGCGCACGCCTACGAG
>CAYSUZ010000243.1:0-3342 GCA_964434335.1 uncultured Planctomycetota bacterium
GCGCCTTCTGGCCCATCGCCGAGGCGAAGACTTTTTCGGGCTTGACTGCCTCGATGGTTGCCGGAAGTGCGCCTGTGTGATCCATCTCGGAGTGGTTCGAGACGATGTAGTCGATCTTTTTGGGATCGACTATCTGTGCGATTCTAGCAAACATCTCGTTCATGAACGGCGCTTTGACCGTGTCGATGAGCGTGATCTTGTCGGCCATAACGAGATAGGCGTTGTAGGTCGTGCCGCGCGAAGTGGTGTAGCCGTGGTAATCACGGACGTTCCAGTCAATCGCGCCGACCCAGTATACGTTTTCGCTGACTTTTGTTGGTTTGTAGGTTGTCGTCATCGTCTTGTTTTTATTAACCCCACGTGTTCAGAAGCATAGATATGAGCGTGATATGGCTGAACTCCTCTTCGATAATTGCGTCGAGCTGCTTGTGCCCCAGCGTTTCTGGTACATACATCTTCATGCCCGTATAGAAGACGATGGATTCTTTTTCCATCTGCAGGGCGTATTTCAGTATTTCTACGAGCGATGTCTCGGCGGTCAGTTTGGCGGAAGGGTCGACGCTCATGTCGAATACGCTGCCGTCGGCCAGGGCCTTGAGATATTTGCCGGTAAGTTCTTCGGGATCGTAGGCTGTCGCTTCGGATTCTTTGGCCGTAATTTTTGCGCGCATTGCGGTGAATATTTTTTCGTGGGAGTCTTCCATTTCCGCCAAACTTATCAGCATCTGGTGGGCTTCTTCGTCTTTGATAAATTCCGCTGCGCGGCGATAATATTTTGCTCCGTTGCGTTCGATCTGTTCTGCCATTTCGAATACTTCATCTGCATTGAAGGTGATACTCATAATTTGTTCTCCTTAATCGGTTAGTGTACTATCGCGCTGGGATGATCCTGTAACGGATGCGTTCGCACGATGATTGAGAATATATATGGGTACGATTTTTGTAGATGTTTGCAATAGAGCAGCCATTCTTGTGTCAGCTGCGTATAGACCCTGTTAATGTCACCAGCGAGATGCTTGAGGTCTGTCTGCGGCAGGTCTGTTAAAGACTCGCGGGCATTGAGTTCTTCAAGCAGGTGAAACAGCGCCCAGAGCAGATTGGTAAATCGATCATGCTCCAGCAGACTCTGATTGCCCAGCAGCGAAATTAGCATATCGCGCCGCTCTGCGAGCATGTCTCTGAGTTCTGCGAGATCGAGTTCCTGCATGTTGGCGCGGAATTCGCATGCCCGGACGAACTCAAGGGCACTACGGTATTTCGCTGGCGTCCAGGTTTGATCGATGCTTATATGAAGAGCCAGTTCTGCCTTATTCTCGATGTTCTTTGTCAGACCACCCATCAAGCGTGTGCCTATCTCGCTGAAAAACGTGCCGATAACCATGTTAAGCTTGCCGACCAGTTTGTGTTTGTCGTGGCGGCTGATTATTCGCTCGACGATTACAGCAACGATCAGAATCTCTATCGGAATAAATGCGATATCTCCCACCAGATATATGAATATATGGTGGACATCGTCAAATATCAAGAAATGGATAAAGTAGAGCAAGACCGAAGCGCACAGCAACACTAACGCTGCCAACAGCAGCAGTGCGTGTCTCTTGATCTCGCGTTTCAGCGTCCTGAGTTGTCTTTTCAACTTTTCGCTCACGCTGGCTTCCCCGTGGCGGGTGGTGTGAAGACACGCAGCGCCAGTTCTCTATCCATCATGAATAGTCCTTGGCCATCTTTGCCGATGAGTTTGAGTTTTTGCACGATTCCGTCGGCTGTCGATTCTTCCTCGACCTGTTCGGTTACGAACCATTGGAGGAAAATCTGGCTGGCGTTGTCGTTTTGTTCGCGGGCGATTGTCACGAGATCGTTAATCAGTCCGGTAACCTTGCATTCGTGTGCGTAGACCGCTTCGAAAATTGCCAGCGGGGTGGGCCACTCGGTCGCCGGTCCTTCGATAGCCCGCAGCAATACCTTGCCGCCGCGCTCGACGAGGAAGTCGTAGAATTTTGTGGCATGGACCATCTCTTCCTGCGCCTGAATTTTCATCCAGTTGGCGAAACCGCCCAGATTGAGCGCGTCAAAATATGCGCCCATCGACAGATAGAGATACGCCGAATACATTTCCGCGTTGATTTGGTCATTGATCGCGGTTTGCATTTTTTCGGGAATCATAAAACTATGCCTTCCATAATCCGTGAACGTTGCAGTATTCCCGGGCGACGATGCTGTCGGCGTCAATCATGAAGATCGCCTCTGGCGCGGCACCGGGTTTGAGGAATTCGCGGTAGGCCTTGTCGCCTGCGACAATTTCGATCCATTCGATATAGTGTTTTTCTTCCATCGGATGAGCGACGCTGCCGACCGTGACCTTGAATCCACCATCAATTTTTTCGATGACCGGCACGTGCTTTTCTTTTGCCGCGTCGGTTGTGTTTTCTTCGTAGAGTCTCATTGCGGCGCCACAGCATACCAGCTCGCCCATGCCGCCGTGAAGCATCTCGACGATATTACCGCAAACTTCGCATTTGTATATCTGTAATTTTTCGGTCATGTCGTTATCCTTTTCAGATGAGATTTTTGAGGCACTGCAAAACTGTTTCGTAATCGGGTTCCGTGGTTATCTCTTTGACAAACTGTGCGTGTTGAATCGTGCCCTCTTTATCAATGACGAACACCGCCCGAGTCAGCAGCCGTAGTTCTTTTATAAGCGTTCCGTAGGCTGCGCCGAACGAGGCGTCGAGATGGTCGGAGAGGGTTACGACTTTATCGATACCTGCTGCGCCGCACCAGCGAGCCTGTGCGAAGGGCAGATCCATGGTGATAGTCAGTATCTCCACGCTATCGCCAAAGTTTGCAGCCTCCATGTTGAACTTGCGGGTTTGTGTATCGCAGACCGGGGTGTCCAGCGAGGGAGCCACGGCTATGATGCGAATATTTTCAGAGATCGGTACAAATTCGTACGGCGAAAGATCGTTAGCCTGAACCCGGAAACCGGGGGCCTTGTCGCCGACGACGGGCTGAGTGCCGACCAGGGTAAGGGGGTTGCCCTGGAACGTAATCGCTTCTTTGTTTTCATTCATGGCGATCCTTTCGGAAATCCAACGGAATCAGTCTTCCTGAAATACGTAGTCATCGTATTCTGTCTCGAATTGTAATTTGTGCTTGGCCTCTTCCTGCGCCAGCGCCAGAAAAGCGTTGCGCACATTTTCGTCGTCGACCACTTGCGCGAGGTTCATATAGAGCTTGTAGGCCATCTTTTCGTTTTTCATCGCAACCACAAGCGCCTGTTCGTAGTTCATGTCGAGCGAAGGTTTGACATCGGCGATGTATTCGGCAAGCTTGAGATTGAGG
>CAYSUZ010000244.1:0-3335 GCA_964434335.1 uncultured Planctomycetota bacterium
AAATTTTTGCGCAAAATCATTAATGAAATTAAACAAGAAGGCAATCTCTGGGATCCTCCCAATAAAACCGAAGGTCTAGATTTTCGCAGCATAGAAATAAAAAACAGGGAAGTTTTTACGGACTTTTATTATGTAAACCATTGTTCAAAGAATTTCTATCGTGATTTGAGATATACGGATTTAAATAAAGAGCACCTCAAGAAAGTTAATCTTGAATATAGTAAAATCTACGGCGCGAAACTTACTCAAACACAATTATCAGATGCTAATTTGTGCGAAGCCGACTTGAACGGCTCAAATCTTATGGGAGCAATCCTGCAAGGCACATGGTTAACTAATACCAACCTTGAAGGCGCTTGGATGCCTGGTTCAAAACTGCAAAATGCCCGACTTCACGACGCAAGTCTGCAAGATGCCAATATTATGGGCGCAAAATTTCAAAATGCCAATTTATCCAGAGCCAATCTTCAAGGTGCTTGGTTAGCAGCTGCCAATTTGGAAGGCGCAGACTTGACCAATGCGATTGTAGCAGGAGCAATAATCTACAAGACATCGAGTCACAATAGGCAAATTGCTCGTATACAATATAAATCAGCGGATTTTTCAAATAAAAATGCGCAGTATTTGCTCGAATGGCGCGGGCCGCTTTGGGTTGCATTTTTGATGTCCTTGATAACAATGATTTTATCACCTATTGGCTGGCTTTTGGCAAGCATCTGGCACATATGGAAATGGCAACACCCTATATTCAAGCATCCCATAAAGTGGAAAAAGTTTTCATGGAAAAGAAAGCCAGATGCAAATATTATATTCAACAAATGTGCCATAAAAGAGATCGCTTCACGACTTATGCACATGATCCGACTCACATTTCTTATAAGGCCCGTCGTAAAAACACGTAATGCCATACTTGAATTCATCAGTAAAAAAGGCCGCCCAACTATATTTTTCGGTATCAATACTTCACTAATGGATGCATCAAAGAATCCTGGCCTTAAACGCGATATCGATGATGAACAATTTATAAACGACTTCCATCAAAGGCATCCTTGCATGTACTGGCTCTGGGCGCGGAGTTCAGACTGCGGGCGGTCTCTATCACTCTGGGCCTTGTGGTCGTTCATCTTCGCATTGGTGTTTGCTGTAATTTTTACTGTCTGTCCGGGTATTATCCATGTGGATAATGCAAAAACAGATATGCCCTATCCCCATTTCCTAACCAATCTTTATTTCAGCGTTGTAACCTTCACGACACTGGGATTTGGGGACATCTCCGCAAACAATCTATGGGGAGCTTTAGTTGTCGGTACGGAAGTTATCCTGGGTTATTTCTTCCTCGGCGGGCTGATTGCCATCCTCGCTTCCAAACTCGCGCGGAGATCATAAACGCAACAATAGTCATGAAAAAAACAAAAAGGACTCACGGCAATTTGCCGCAAGTCCTTTTGTTTTCTGGTGGACGTGGCCCATTATTCCATTACTTTTCAAACTGTGTCGAAAAGATGCACACAGGGGCCGGGGTAGTTTTTTCGGCGAAAGTGGTCTTGGGCCAAATTCTTGAAGGATTCGGGCACCTCGGCTCCGCTCCTGCTCCGCCTCCTCGCCACCCTTCGCTCGCTGACGCGGACATCCTGTCCGCTTTTCCGCCACCGGCGGCGCTCGCTTCGCCTTCGAATCCCGCAACAATAGTCATGAAAAAAACAAAAAGGACTCGCGATGCTACTCGCAAGTCCTTGTGTTTTTTGGTGGACGTGGCGGGATTCGAACCCGCGACCTCCTGGTTGCAAACCAGGCGTTCTCCCTCTGAACTACACGCCCTTTTTTTCAGGCCGCGCATTCTACGCAATCCGCTCCCCCGAGTCAAGAAATCACATCGCAAATCCGCGCACAAGATTTGTTAGTAAACGCCAGCGAAAGACACTCCGCCCTTTCGACGCAGCAGGCGCTACTCAATATCGGCGCCGCGACCCATAAACGCGCCCAGATGCAAACGCATCCGCCCAAAGCCCGCCTTCACGTCGTCGATAATCAAATACAGACTCGGCACCAGCACCAGCGTAATCCCCGTCGCAAACATAATACCGTAGCCCAGCGACAGCGCCATCGGAATCAGGAACCGCGCCTGTAGCGAGGTCTCAAAAATCATCGGCGCCAGCCCGCCAAACGTCGTCAGCGTCGTCAGCATAATCGGCCTAAAGCGCGCAACGCCCGCCGCGAGAATCGCATCCATGCCCGACTTGCCCGACTTGCGCTCGCGGTTAGCAAAATCGATAAACACCAGCGCGTCGTTGACCACGACCCCCGACAACGCCACGATGCCCAGCATACTAATGATGCTCAGCCCGAAGCCCATAATCAGGTGCCCAATCACCGCGCCGACAATGCCGAACGGGATACTCGCCATGATAATCGCAGGCTGCGAATACGAGCGCATCGGGATAGCCAGCATCGCGTAGATCGCCATCACCGCCACGACCAGCCCCGCAATCAGCGCATCCATGCTGTCTGTAATGTTCGCGTCCTCGCCCTCAAAACTATATTGCAGGCCCGGATACTTATCCATGATTCCGGGCATGATGTCTTTCTCAATCGCGTCTAGCACCACGCTTGACTCCTCGGGCGGGTCCGCGTCGGCGTTGACCGTCATCACGAGTTGCTGATTGCGCCGTTTTATCGACGTATACGAGCGCCCGCGCTTAAACTCCGCAGCATCCATCAGCCGCATCTCGCCGCCCGACGGTGTACGCACCATAAAATTTTCGAGAAAATACTCGCGCTCGCGCTCGGCCTTGGTCCAGCGCACCCGCACAGTAACCTCGTTGCGACCGCGCTGCTGCTTGAACGCCTCGACGCCCTGATAGGCATGGCGCATCTGCTGCGCTACGTCCATATGCGTCAGGCCCGCGTCCAAACCCGCAGGCAGCATCGAGAAGTCGAGCTGTTCCTTGCCCAGCGAAAATCCATCGTCGATATCCTTGGCAACCGAAAACTGCTTAAGCGCCTCGGCCACGTCGGTACACGCCAACTCCAGCACTTTGATGTCGTCGTGAATCAACTCTACGCTTATCGCCTTGCCTCCGCGCGGCCCAAACGAGTCGGCACTAAACTCGATCGACTCCAGCCCGCCCGGCTGCCCGCTCATCTCGCGCCACTTGTTGGTAAACTCCGTCGTCGAAAGCGGCCTGGTCTCGGGATCCTCCATAAATATCATGATCGTGCAAACGTGCGAACCCTCGGCACCTACGGTAGTAAATACACCCTCGACCAATTGCTCGCCGCCGTTTTCGTCGATAATCTTTTGCGCATATCCCGCTATCCGATCGCGCATCGCTTCG
>CAYSUZ010000245.1:0-3327 GCA_964434335.1 uncultured Planctomycetota bacterium
TGTTGCGATCCAGCGATGGCCCCGCAGCTACGACGATGGCGGGGCGGTTCTCAAAGGCGGCTTTGACGCGCTCGATGCCCGGCGAAACCAGGTACGCCAGACTGTTTTTGATGATATTGTTCTGGCATATCTCGCTGAGCTTGATTGTGGTGCTGATGTCAATATGTCGGCGGTTGACGGCGTTGCGCATTTCCGTGGCGGCCTGTTCGTAGACCTCGCCGCTTATCCGCAGGGCGGGCGGGTAGAAGATGTATTCCAGATTTTCGCGGAAGAAATCGTTGAAGAAGGTGTTTATCTCGCCGGAAAATGCGATGGGATCGGTACAGCAGAACAGCAGGAAATTGTCTGCGCCCAGTAGCCCGCGCAAGTCGCGCAGCGAAAACGCCGCTCGCAATATGCCCGGATCCGCCTCAATCGTGATAAGGCTCTGGTGGCCTTTGAGCCGTTGCATTATCGCTTCGGCTGCGTAGCCCAGCCCAAATCCCATCAGCACGTAATCATTGGTGGTGCCGCCGAAGTTTTTGCTCTCGGCGAAATTCGCGGCTTCTTTTTCAGGATCGTATTTGCTGTGTAGAGTGATTCGCCCCTGCGCAGCTTCGATTTCGGCGGTGGGCATGCCGCTGCGGGCTTCCAACGGGGTAAGATGTTGGGGTATTTCGGCGCGGCGCACTATCTCGGCCAGACCCGGCAGGCGTCTTGCCAAAACAGACAGATTAGCCGCGAGGATTTCTTCGTTGTACAATGTTGCAACCTCCCGATTATCGAATTTGCCTGCCTGAATATACCACAAGCCTCGCCTCAGCGTCTACCCATAACCGATGGCTCGACGGTGTTGAATAATCGCGCCGCCGAGTCGTAAAAATATACGGATACCGGCTGCATAGTTGCATTATGCGTTTCTCACCGGTATAATGACTGCGGAATCCGTGCGCTGACAAATTTTTTTGTGGTTGCAGGAGAATATTTATTATGAAACCGTACAGAATTATCTCGCTAGTGTTTGTCCTTGCTCTCATTGTCGCAACGCCGGTTTTTACCGCCCCCGGAGACAAACCCAAACCCAAGCCCGATCTCCCCAAGCCGGAGTTCGACATCAAAAATGCCACGGTTGTTGTGGACCGATGGGAGGCCGTTTTTGCCGAAGGCCAAAAGGTGGGCTGGAAACACCTGACCATCAGCCGCTTCAATGTGCTAACCGTATCTCATTACCTGTTTGAAGAGGTATACGAGGCGAAGTTTGGCATCGAAAAAATATCGATTACCCGTCGCGCACAGACCAATACCGACGGCATGCTCGAGGCTTTTTCTTTTCTCTCCGAAACCAACCAGTACAAGGTCGAAAACTATGCCGTACCAGTGGGCGAGGGTAGGGAGGCCTTTATCAAGCACACTGTTTTTGACAACACTGCTGGCAAATATGTCGAAACGGTTACAAAGACTGATGCCCTGCCGCGCGCGTTTCCAAAATTCGCCATCGCCGATATCATCATCCTCAATTATGTCCAGAGTCGGAAGATGTCGAGCACTCTTGTTGCTTACGACTTATGCGAAATGCGTAGAGAATTTTTTTCCAGCGAGTACAAAAAAGAGCGGGAGATCAAATTCGGCGACAAGCCTCAGACCCTCTCCGAAATAATTATTCTGGGTAATAAAGGGGTATCGGAGACAAAATATTATTTCGAGGACTACAAAGACAAAGAGCGGCCCAATGAGATAAAATACTCTCGCAATACGCACATGCCGATTGCAACCCAGACGATGGAAAAGGCAAAGGCCCGATCCAAAACCGGCAAGGACGCAGACTTTGTCGCCGACGAATACCTGCAAAAAAACGCCTATAAAGATACAAAACGCGGTGTAGTTTTTACGCGTCCGTCCGAGGCGTGGGTTCTGAAACGTATTGACGTAACTGACAACACCACCGCAATCAGACTCACCGATATGGTCGGAATGCAGACGGCTTATTGTGTTACGGTTACTCACATACCCGCCGGACTTCAGCCAGACCAAATTGAAGCATGCATGCGGCGCCTGATGTCGAACTTAATGCAAAATTTGTTCGAAATCCCCGCGCCCGGCGAATCGAAAAACTTTGGCAGCTTGGATCTGTACGCAAAGACCGGCAAAATGTCCGAAGATGTCAATATCCGCTATTTCTGCCTTGTCGGCAACAACAGGGCAGTAGGCATAATTCTGGCCTCGCCGGCATATCTGATCGAAGCGCAAAAAGCGCAGACAAAAGTATTCCTAGAGTCTTTTGTCCTGTCGAAAATCCTTTTGCCTTCGCCGCCCAAGACGTCATTCCTTTTCACAGGTGGTTTTGTAAGCGCCAAAGGTTATCATCCTTCGTGGACGCTCAGAGAAACCCCCACGGGCATGGATGTTGGCAACGATATTTTGGGCATTACATGCAAGATTACTGGCGGCAAGCAGCCCGAGACCCTGCCCAACCGAATACAAATCGCACTCAAAAACGTGAGCGGTATACCGCGACCCAAAACCGAAGATGTCAAGCTGCATTCAAAAGTGGGCACTATCTCGGCCATAGAGATGCTTTCTTATTCCAGGAAAAAGGACGAGAACAAAGTTAGCCTAACCTGCTATAAGACCTACGTGTTGCTCGGCGTGCGTGGTGACAAGTACATGTATCGCGCTACGTTTACGATCCCTATGGATGTGCGGGCCGTGGCTTTCGCTCAGATCACCGATCTGCTGGGCACGATGAATTTCAAAATGAACTAATCCTCCCACTAATCAACAAGGCCCGTCTTTCGGCGGGTCTTGTTTTTTTTCGCATTGGGTCTGTTTAATGCGAAAAGTCTATTTTGTAATCATCTGCTATTTTGCAGTTACGTATTGCTTCATGTCGTCGAGATCGTAGACTATACCGTTGGCTGCCAGTGTGCGGTGTATTTTTGCGATGATCGCTTCGTCGGTAAAGTTTATACGTATCAGCCCCGCGACAAACTGCCGCAGGCCGTTTATGGGCTTGCCATTGCTCTGCGCCAGCACCTCCCAGATATCCTCAAAGCGTACGCCAATCTCGTCGCCGGATTCGTTGACCACGTCATATAAATCCCACAGTGCCGCCGCTACGCGCATCTCGTTGCTTTCGCCCGCCGCGATGCTTGCCGGAAGACTCTCTATCGAAATGCCGCCGCCAAAATGTGCCAGCATAGGCCGCTTCTCGCCATCGCCGTACATCACGCACGCCGCGAAAAACGTCGCCCAGCCCTCGGCCCATGCCAGTTGCGGATTGTAAGCCTTGTCGATGCGGTGTTTGCCGCCAGCGCCGTTGGGTATCCGGCTCGATGCGTTCATCATCAC
>CAYSUZ010000246.1:0-3295 GCA_964434335.1 uncultured Planctomycetota bacterium
TTAAACCCCATCGTAGCGTAGCCGAGCGAAACGTTTGGGCGCGGATACAGGGCGGCAAGCTGTCTGAGCGAAGCGAGTTCTTGAAGTCCCTGTGAACAAACGTTTCGCGAGGGCAGTTTCGCCTTCAGGCGGAACCACGATATGCGGGGTATCCTTTCTTGGGGGTACTGCTTCTTTGGACACGCAAGGGGTGCGACATTCTTTTATGTTAGAAACTCTGTAAACCTTTCTACGTTCGTTGCGTCATGACAGCTATAGCTTTTTGCGCACTTCCAAGAGCGAAGCGGTCAAGTCTGAAAGGATTGACTCAAATACTTAATTTGCCTGTCCTCTTTGCTTCCTTTCTTGTGCCTTGCATCCGTGCATGCCTTTTGGCTTGACAGACTTTCAGCCCCATTTTATAGTTTGCCCATCTTGACGCAGGTTCGCGTCATTCATCAAGTCCACCTGCACGATATACCCTTACGAGGTCAACCATGTTTTCGCTGCTGCTCGCTCTCGGAATCCTTTTCTTTCTGGCTTTGATCGCAGGGCGGCTGTGCGCCCGGGTTCGGATTCCCCGGGTCACCGGGTACCTGTTGGTGGGGCTCGCCGGAGGCCCTTCGCTGGCTGACCTTCTTGGATTCACACCGTTGATTGCTGAGCAGCAGCTCGAGGTGCTGGAGCCGCTCCACGACCTTGCTCTGGGGCTGATCGTCCTGGTCATAGGCGGCCATTTCCACTTCAATACGATCCGCAAGTTCGGAAGCGCTCTGTGCAAGCTGAGCGCCCTGGAGATGGGCATCACCGCGGTCCTGGTCGGCGCGGCCACGTTCATCGCCGGAGCATCTGCGCTTTCCGCCGGTTTTCTGGCGATCATGGCGATCACTACCGCTCCGGCAGCGACACAGATGGTGATACGGGAGTATGAATCTGAGGGGCCGTTGACCGATACGGTGATGGCGCTCATTGGCATCAACAACCTCGTAGCTATCATTGCCTTTATCATCATGTCGTATCTGGTCGTGACCCCGAACGAGCCAATAACGCTCGTTCTGTACGCCATCGGGCTGCCGATCGGCCTTGGGGTGGCTGCCGGGGCAATGCTCGCCCTGCTGGACCAGCGCATGAAAAGCCCCGTGGACAGACAGATCCTGATGCTCGCGATGGTTGCCGCTCTGGTGGGGGTCAGTCGGCACCTGGATGTCTCCCCCCTGCTGGCGACTCTCGCGGCTGGATCGATGCTCGTCAACACCTCACCCCACGGGCACAGAATGTTCAGGGATCTATCCCAAATTGATTACCCTTTCTACGTGATTTTCTTCATTATGGCGGGCGCCCAACTGCATCTGGAGTATCTGGCGCATATGGGGCTGATCGGTATCGCCTACGTCGTTTCGAGAATGATCGGGAAATATGCGGGCTGCTGGGGTGGCTCCCGCAGCGCGGAGAGCACGGCGTGCATACGCACCTGGCTCGGGCCCGCGATGCTCGCCCAGGCAGGCTTGGCCATCGGTCTGGCCTCATCACTGTCCAGAAGTTGGGGAGAGCAGGGCGCCAAGGTTCAGGCCGTGGTTTTGGCCTCGGTGGTGGTTTTCGAGGGAATCGGCCCGCTGCTTACGAGAATAGCTCTTGTGCGTGCAGGTGAGGTGACGGTGCTGAGCCTGCTGTCGCAGCGATCGCCGGTGAGCGTAGCGGAGGGCGTCCACCAGGTGATAAACCACTTTCGGGGCTCCCTTGGCCTGAGCGGCAGGAGGGCTTTGAAAGACCCATCCGAAATTTTTGTGGAGCATGTGATGCGGCGCAACGTAGAAACGATCCATGCGGACGTTAAATTCGACGGTGTGCTCAAGGCCTTTGGGCACACCAGATACGACCGCCTGCCGGTGGTCGATGATGAAGGTCGTTTCCAGGGAGTTATCAAATACGCCGACGTATCGGAGGTGCTTTTCGACCCTTCGCTCAGGAACCTGATCGTGGCCGGGGATCTCGCCTCTGATCAGCACCCGGAACTCACGCCCCGCGACAATCTACAGAAGGCCATGGACGAGCTGAAGGCCCACCCGGACGCCTCCTATCTGCTCGTGGTCGATGAGGATAATGCCGACAAGCTGGTCGGGGTCGTCCGCCATAACGATGTCCTGTCGGTGCAGCGCAAGCCCAAGGACGGGGAATAGGGCGCAGAAAGTACATATTTATAGTTCGGAGTGTAGGGGCAGCCCCCTGTGGCTGCCCTCTGGTTCAAGGTTTAAGGCGGCGCATAGGTCAGGAGTTCTGAGGGAAAAATGTTCAAGGTTGAATTAATCGGGGCCAGCCACTAATTTAATTTCCTCATCCCGCTATTGCAGCTACTTCTATTTGCTCTGCGACTGCCTGTTTTGTTCGATAAAAGCAGTCAGTTTTTTTTGATGCTCCGGCAGGATGTTGGTGAACTCGATTCCCATGCCGGCTTTAGCCGCGTCGGAAACAGATTTCGTCCAAACCACTTGGACATCAATGGTCATGATTGCGGCAACGCCGGGCAGTTGAAGCTGTATAGTAAATGTAGTATCAACCGGCAGGGGTTTACTTGTTAGAATAAATGCGCCGTTAATGCTCAGGTTGCTTATGCGGGAGTTGGTGTTGACCCCGGGATGGCTGGACATGATAGTGATGGCGGTTTCTATGCGTGTTTTTTGCCGTCTCTCTTCCATGTCCAACTCCTGTGTTCTTGTGTAACAGGGAGCAACAAAAGGGAGTTTCGTTTTATTTTTAAAAAATGAATAATGCTTATTATTAATTAAGTGTATTAAGAATATTTTTATGTGTCAATGAATAAATAAGTGCAAAGAGCGAAATAAGAAGAAGAAAAGGGGGTTGGTTTTATTTTTACTGTTGTTCGTTTTTCCCGTTTATTGTTCTCTGTGGCACTGTCTTTATACCGAGACTATAACGTATTTCTGGCAGTTGAGATTGCAATTTCGGCAAGTGATTTTTTTTGTCCCTGCTTCCCTGGCTTGACTCAACGAAGTATGCTGCCACGTGAGTGGAGATGGTAGTCAGCCGCTACTGTGAACTATTTTTAATTGCTGTTTGGTTGCGTATTCTGTTCGATAAAAGCAGCCAGTTTTTCCTGATGCTCCGGCAGGATGTTGGTGAACTGGATGCCCATGCCGGCTGAAGCTGCGTCGGAAACAGATTTTGTCCATACGACCTGGGCATCAAAGGTCATGATTGCATCAACTTCGGGCAGTTGAAGCTGCATGGTAAATGTTTCATCGATCGGCAGGGGGTTATTGGTTGTAATGAATGCGCCGCCAATGCTCAGGTTGGTTAT
>CAYSUZ010000247.1:0-3289 GCA_964434335.1 uncultured Planctomycetota bacterium
GTGCATGAGTTTCGGCTCCAACCACCTCCAGCCCGAGCCGGGCGGCTTTGCGGAGTATCTTCTCATGCCCGCGCTCAACGTCGACCGAGGTATCTACCCGTTGCCCGACGAGGTTTCCTATGTCGATGGCACCTTCACCGAGCCTCTGGCGTGCGTACTACGCGGACAGCGAATGGCGTGGCTCAAGCCCGGCCAAAGCGTTCTCGTGGTTGGTAGCGGAATTTCCGGCGCTCTCCAGATAGCCGCAGCTCGCGCTCAGGGGGCAGGGCGCATTTTTGCGACCGACGTTTCGGATTTCCGACTCGAAACCGCGAAAAAATTTGGCGCCGACGAGGCGATTCACTCGAAAGATTTTTCGCCGGAACTTCTCAAAGAACTCAACGGCGGCTTGCTCGCCGATCAGGTGTTTATTTGCACGGGCGCCGATGCGGGCGTCGATCAGGCTCTGCGCTCGGTCGAGCGCGGCGGCACTGTGTTGTTCTTCGCAGCGGCGCGCGAGAACTCCGGTATTGCGTTGAGCATAAACGAAATTTTCTGGCGACGCGAGATCACGCTGACCTCGTCGTACGCCGGCAATCGCGCCGATCATTTGCAGGCGCTTGCCCTTATCCGCGCCGGACAGATTCCGGTCAAGGATATGATTACGCATTGTCTGCCGCTTGATCAAACCGGCGAAGGCTTCCGTCTGACAGCCGAGGCCGACAAGTCCATCAAAGTTGTCATCGAACCAAACAAATAGATTTCAGGAGTAGACCATGAACTGGGGTATGCAAAACAGGATGTCGCGGATTTTTCAGCCGCACGACGGACGCACGACTATGTTGGCCGTGGATCACGGCTATTTCCTCGGCCCGACTTCGGGACTTGAGGATATGACCACCAATATTGATCCGCTGGTGCAGTATGCCGATTGCCTGATGGTTACGCGCGGCGCGCTGCGCTCCTCGATCAATCCGAACAACAACGTGCCGGTTATGCTGCGCGTTTCCGGCGGCTCCAGCGTGCTAAAAGATCTTTCCGACGAGGATATTTACAACTCGATGGAAGACGCCATTCGCATCAACGCGACCGGTGTCGCCGTTTCGATGTTTGTCGGCTCGGCCAACGAGCGCCAGACCGTTATCAACCTTACGAAAATGATTAACGAAGGCGAGCGCTACGGGATTCCCGTGCTGGCCGTAACCGCCGTGGGCAAAGACATGGTACGCGACGAGCGCTACTTGTCGCTGTGTTCGCGCATGGCCGCCGAACTCGGCGCACGTATCGTCAAGACATATTATTGCGACGGCTTTGCCGATCTCATTAAGAAGGTATCCGTTCCCGTCGTCGTCGCGGGCGGCAAGAAGATTCCCGAAAAAGACGCGCTGCAACTGACGTACAACTGCATCAACGACGGCGCGGCAGGCGTTGACATGGGTCGTAACATATTCCAGTCCGAGTGTCCCGCAGCGATGATCCAGTCCGTGCGCCACATCGTCCACGACAACGCCACCGTCGACAAGGCGTGGGACCTTTTCAACACACTCAAAAGCGAACTGGCGAAGAAGTAGCCGCCCAATTTTCCCACGAATCAAGCCAACAAATATGATGGCGAAGTGGTATGAAAATGAAGAGGTGACATTTGGCAAGTAAACCGAGTTCAGAGAGGTGCTATTCCAACTATAGGAATATTACCGAACGGGAAAGTCAAATCGCCGTTTTACTCGTGACTAAGGAGCTTGCATGAAAGTTTTTACCCTATTTTTGTTGTTTGTAACGACATGTCTGATGGGTTGCAATCCGTTTCATGTCCACCCGGCGGAAACAATTGATGGTTTAATCGAGCAACTGTCGTCATCTTATTGGTTGGAGCGTGTTGTGGCTGCTGAGGCACTGGGAGAAAGGGGCCCAGAAGCAAAAAAGGCGGTGCCTGCCTTGATCAGGGTGTTGAACGACAAAAATCACGATGTACGTAACGTAGCGGCAAGAGCACTTGGTGCGATAGGGGATGAATCTGCAAAGCCGGCTTTGATAGAAAAGTTATCGGATTACACAAAATTTGAATTTCCAACGGTGGCGATAGCGCTGATGGACATCGGTGTAACAAAATCCGAATCGCCTGAAGTTGTTGGATTACTAAGAACAGCCTTGCGCAATTCCAGGGAGCATAAGCAAATTGTTGCTGAGTGCTTGGGAGATTTGGGCAGAGATGCAATCGAAGCTGTGCCGGATCTAATACTAGCATTGCAAAAGAAAGATAGTGATATACATCGGTCTGTGCTTCTGGCTCTTCGTGAGATAGGTGCTAAGCGCGCTGTCCCGCATATGGCGAAGTTTTTGGACCCTCAGAATCCATGTTATCACGAAGCCTTAACTGGCATTGGTAGGATTATGGATAAGAACCCTGCAGAAGTTAAAAACTGGTGGGAGAACGAAGGCAAATTTATGGATTGGGAAAAACAGGATGAAAGTCCGGAATTGCCGGAAGGCAACTCGGACGAAAAGCCGTAGACGCCCCCCCGTTGAAATCAGGAGAAGTACACCTACGAAGTCCTTCCAAAAGAACCTTTTACTCCATACTAAAAAGAAAGACAAAAAAAAGAGAGGCGCGGGGCCTCTCTTTTTCGTTATTTGGTGAGATGATTACAGCAATGATTTTGCGGCGGCGGCGATGTTGTGGGGCTGGAGTCCGTACTTCTCGAACAGCGCGTCGGGATCGCCGGATTCGCCGAAGGTGTCGCGCGTGCCGATGCGCTTCATGGGGCAGGGCGCGTTCTCTACAAGAACCTCCGCAACCGCTCCGCCGAGTCCACCGATGATGCTGTGTTCTTCGGCTGTAACTATTTTGCCGATCTCCTTCGACGCGGCGATGATTACGTCGGCATCGATGGGCTTGATGGTGGACATGTTTATCACGCGTGCTTCGATTCCTTCGCCCGCCAGACTCTCGGCGGCTTCCATCGTTTTGCCAACCATAACTCCGCAGGCGATGATGGCGACGTCTTTGCCTTCTCGGAGGACGCTGGCCTTGCCGAAGGCGAATTTGTAGTCTTGTGCGTGGACGCGCGGCGTTTTGCCGCGGCCCAGGCGCACATAGGTTGGGCCATCGTGATCGGCGGCGAGGAATTCTATCACACTGATAGTTTCGACGTCGTCCGCCGGGACGATGATGCGCATGTTGGGCAGTACGCGAAATGCGGCGATGTCTTCGAGCGCCTGCGCGCTGCCGCCGTCTTCGCCTACGCTGATGCCGGTGTGCGTCAGGCAAAGATTTACGTTGATCTTTGCGCGGCACAGTAGATTGCGAACC
>CAYSUZ010000248.1:0-3285 GCA_964434335.1 uncultured Planctomycetota bacterium
GCATCTACGAAAACGTTTTCAAACTACCGCCTGCGCATTACGCGATCTTTCGGATGGCGAGTTGCGCGTGGAGCCATGGTGGAATCCGTTCACCGCGACCAAGCGATCAGGCTCGGTCCGTGAGACGCTCGAACACGCAGTTGAGGCCTGTATGGTCAGCGATGTCCCGGTCGGATCGTTCCTTAGCGGTGGCATCGACTCGACCATCATTACCGCGATGATGGTTGCGAAATCCGAGAAGAAAATCACTGCTTTCAACATCGGTTTTGAGAAGAGTGAATACGACGAGAGTGGTTATGCTCGTCAGGCCGCGGATTATATTGGAGCAGAAATTATTAGCGATGTGGCCTTGCCTAATAATATGGTCAAGGCGTTTTGCAGACTTGTCGACGATCTCGACGAACCGATGGCCGACTCTTCGGCGATTCCCATGAGCTTGCTTTCTGGTTTGACGGCTCAACATGTCAAGGTCGCGCTTTCCGGCGACGGTGGCGACGAATTGTTTCTGGGCTATCCGCGTTACAAGGCGGTTGCGCTGGCGGCACGGATTGACCGAATGCCGCGATTCCTCCGCCGGATATTGTTTGGCGGGTTCTGGAAGTTTGTACCGGAGTCGCTTGAGCAGAAGACCTTCCGCCGAAAACTAAAACGCTTTGTTTCGGCGTTGGCGATGGAGCCGATGCGCCGCTACTACGAGTGGATAACGATTTTTTCTGACGAACGCAAGGCTGCGTTGATGGGCGGGGATGCGGTTGATACGTTTGGGTTGCTTCGTGACAGCGCCTACGCCGCGCGTTGTTCCGACGATGTTGCAAAGGCCGCTGCTTTCGATATCGAGTACTATTTGCCGTGTGATCTCATGGCCAAGGTCGATCGCACGAGCATGGCGCATTCGCTGGAGGTGCGTGCGCCATTTTTAGACCATCGGTTAGTCGAATTGGCCGTATCATTAAGTGTTGAAAAACGGTTGGCGGGTGAAGGTGGAAAGGCTGTGCTGAGGAAAGAGTGCGACAACCTGCTGCCACGGTGCGTGGCAAACCGGTCAAAGATGGGTTTTGGTGTTCCGGTTGGAGAGTGGCTGCGAAAGGATATGGCAGATATGGTGCGCGATATTTTGCTCGACTCGACAAGCCGTGAGCGCGGACTGTTCGATCCGGGTTGTGTCGAGAAGATCGTGCTTCGGCATCTGAATGGCCGCGCCGATAATGGGGCGGCTGTCTGGGCGCTGATGTTCCTGTAGCAATGGTTGCGGGCGATGAAGAAGTGAGTTCTGGTTTTTTTGACGAATCTAGCTAAATATAGTATAATTATCTTTGGAAGATAATCCGATTTATAGATATATGGAGCTGGAAAAGGATAGTGGGTGATGTGTGCTTTTTTTGGCTGCCGAGCGGTTCGGGGGTGGTTATTCGGAACTAAAATCGGAGGCAACTATGCCTAGTAAAGAAGAGGCAATTTTTTGCAAGATTGCCGTCAAAAACAATCTCCTGACGATAGATCAATGCAAAGAGTGCATCAGGCTTAGGCAACCTGACGGCAAGACTTTTTACGATATTGTTGTGGAGAAGGGCTATCTGTCGATCAAGATGGCCGATGTTATCAAGCGCCTCCAGGTGCGTGTTTTCGAGGAGGAAAAACGCACAGAATCAGAAAAAGAAGCATTTGATCCCGGCAAAACCCAGCAAATCGACACGCAGATGCTTGATGACATTTCAAGCGAAATCACCGATTCCAGCACCGACCTCAAACTCAACCTAACCGACCTGGGCGCGACTATTCACCCGGATGTTGTCGGTAACGAGATAGTGCTGCCACCCAAGATCATTGGCAACGACACATTTATGAAAAACCTCTCCTCAGAGGAGCAAGAGGAGATGTCCAAACTCAATCTTCTGCCCGAACTACGCAAATCCGACAACGTTGTCTACAACGTCAACGTGCAAAATTATTCCGCCGGCAAGGATTCGCCAGAGGAGGAATCCGATCCGGGGAATGCTATTACTCTACGTCGAAGTGATCTGACTGATGCGCAGATGCTGGCCTTAATCAAGGGCGAGGGGATTAATCTGCCGGTGCCGCAGTCGGCGATGGCTGCACAGTTGCCGATGCAGTACGTGGTGTCGGGGCAGGAAACTATCATGGCCGCTGTGCAAAAGAACATGCTAATCAGTCTTTTGTCAGTGTTTGCGCTGTTGCTGTTGGGCGGTATCGGGATTGCAGCATTTATTTTCCTGAAACCGGAGCCTAACAAACAGATCGTGTATCCTCAATTGCCGTTATCTGGAACTACGATTAAGGAATGGCGTCTATACGAAGTGCTTGAGCTTCTCGATTCCCACAAGGCGGAGTCTAACCGGAAAATAGGTTGCGAGGAACTTACGCGTCGTCTTAAAGAGAAAAAAGATGTTAGTGTCATCGATCCGCTGATTACAACGTGTCTCAAGGACGACAGCAAGACCGTATATCGTGAGGCTCGTGCCGCGTTGGAGAGCCTGAAGGATCCTGGTTATGAGATTGTGCTTTTGGCGGCCTATAAGCAGTTGATAGCCGCCTATCACAATGAAATGGGCGAGAGCAGAGACAAAGATCCTAAAAGACCGGCTGCGGAAATGAAGATAGTTTATATGACTATCCTTGACACCCTGGTTTGTCCCGAGATTGTGCCGGCAGTGCTTGCCAACGCTATTATTGACTCTGATCCGAGTGTTCGCGAAAAAGCCATGGGTTTGCTGGAGAAACGTGGTCCCGAAGATGCGCTGTCAGTTATCCAGGCTTTCTACGAAAAATCACCAACCGATCCGCTTGCCATTAGAGCGCTGAACTACTTTTGGAACAAGTGCGATAAATCTAAGGTGTTCGCCGAATTGCTCTCCAACGGCAATACGGTGTTGTTGTGTACGACAATGAATTATGTTGGCAAATTTAAGGTTGCCGATCAGATGACACGCTATGCTGAATTGGTGAAAATTCATCCCGATATTAATGTAAAATATGCGGCGATCAATGCCCTTAAATTACTCGGTGCGGCGTCTGACAAAGTCATATTTATTCCGTTCGATACCACCCTCAAGGCGCTCAAAGCTGACCTGAAATATCGCAAAGCAATTTTGGATGCTTGTTGTGCTATTCGTGGCCCAGAATCCGACAAGATACTTGCCTATATGGTAGAGCATGACTCTGATGCCGCAATTAAATCCACTGCTCGCGTTACTCTTGCCAAGGCGGGCACAGCATCCGGCAAGGCGTTGTTGGCGGATTATGACAGACGCGTGCATGAGGCACAGG
>CAYSUZ010000249.1:0-3270 GCA_964434335.1 uncultured Planctomycetota bacterium
AGCCCCGCCATACCTGGATGACGCCGCATGATATCCATAACGGAACCTAGCGGCCCAGCCGCAACCGCGCGATCGGCGGTAATTGAACAACTTGAATTCATATGACACCCCTCTTTTCACTATCGCACATGAACGGATATGATTCTCGATATTCGCTACTCGTAGATTTCGTCGGCAAGGCTTTCGAAGTCTTCAAGAATGCGCTGCTGGTAGTCGCTCCATTTTTCGACCGACCAGATTTCCATGCGGTGTTTGACGCCGACAAAAACAACTTCGCCCTTGAGCTCGGCGTAGTCCACCAAAATTTGCGGCACCACAACGCGACCAAGTTTGTCGCAGGCGACGTAGTGGGCGTTGGCGTATACTGCGCGATGGAAATGCCTGACGCTGCCTTTAAGGTTCTTGATGTCGGTTACAGAATCGAGCGATTCTTCCCAGTGTTTCCACTGGTCGGGGGTGAATGCGAGGATGCAGCGATCAGGCCCGCGAGTCAGGAACAATCCTGGCTCCTGCTGAGTGCCTGCAAAAGCTTCGCGGAATTTGGATGGCACCATCACGCGCTTCTTCGCGTCGATGTTGTGATGGTACTCTCCGATAAATCCGTGAAACATGACCGCTCCGGTTGGTTAGATGTGCCCCCCTCTTCTTCTTCAACACTCCTGGCATGAACAAATTTTCCATAAACAGGTGTGTGTGCATTAACGATTTCACAGCGCTCATGGGGATGATGCTGATATAATCGGATAGAAGATAATCGAATTAGGATTGCCGGATTTGGATTGCCATTTATCTCTTTGTTTTCTTCGTCATTTACTTTCTGAGACTTTAACACTTTTTCCCACTTTCTTCCACTTAACGCCATTTAGTATACAATCCTGTCCCACTTTGTCAAACGCTTTTCCACCCAAAAACTGCATTAAATTTAGAATTGTTTTTCGGACACGCCCAAAGGGGTAGCGTTTCGATAACAGACGCCAGATGTTGTGATTATGGTCGTGTTAGGGTGAGATGTTGTTTGGATTTTCTGTGGTGGGAGATGTTTTTGCGCAAATGAGGATACGGGGGGATTTTTTCAACTTTGGCTGGCGAATAGCCGTGAAACTGCAATCTGAAATGCTAAGTAATTAGATGAATTAGGAAGGGAAATAATAAAAATCTGCGGCGCAATCTATTCGAACGGCGATGGCGCGCGCAGGGCGCGGCTCATCAGGAACCACGCGTAGAAGATCGAGGCCAACCAGCATGGCAATCCGAAAATCATCATGAATTCGCCGGGCGAGGCCTGATCGATTGCGCCCTTAGCAAAGTAGGAGTATACCAGCAGGATGCCCGTGGAGATGACGCCAATCATCAACCAACCGCCGAGATGCCCCTGCGATGTGGTGAAGTGTTTTACTCTGGTCAGACGGTCTTTGAATTTATCGAACGGGCCAGAGAAAGCCGACGACAGAAGCGTATTGCCCGTCGCACACAAAAACAGAAATGCCGCTGCGGCGATTATCGGGCCAAAGGTTTCGATGGTTCCAATTCGCTTGAAGGCGAACAGCCCTGCGCCAAAAATCAGCGCACCGCACAGCACCAGCGATATAAGATAGATCGGCAACATCGAAACAGTCATGTGAGTAACTTCGGTAAATTTCGACATCACGCCGGTGGTCGCCTCGAAGCCAGCGGGATTGGCGGTAATGATTTCGCGCAGTTCCTTCTCCGCGTCGGGGCCTCCCCCACAAGCCACTGCCAGCCGGAAGTTGCGTTCGGCTTCTTCGGTGTGACCAAGTTTTTTTTCCATGCGTCCGACCATAACCAGTGTCTGCGGATTACGCGGCTCAATCTGAAGCGCGTAGTTGCAGTACATCTTGGCTTCGTCGTATTTTTTCTTTTTGACAAGCTGCGTCGCGCACGAGTTCGCAAACGAGAGCAGTTCGGGCTTGGAGCCGTGAGACGAGTGAATGTCGCGCAGTTCCTGCAAGGCGCGATCATAAAGTTTGGCTTCAAAACTGATACGCGCAATCTGGGTCTGCGAGGCGAAGTTGTCGCCCAATCCAGCACCATCGTCAGCTTTGGGCACTGCACCCATGGCGGTCTTTTTGGCAACGGGTCCGTCGCCGACAGCAATGTCGGGGGCGCGCTGGTCGCCAAGCGCTCTGCGCAGAACGCGGGCAAATTCCAAGCAGTCGGCAAAGCGATTGTCGGGCCGCTTTTCGAGACTCTTGAGTATGACGCGGTTGAGTTCCTCGCTGAGACCTTTAATCGGTTTTGCGGGTTTGTCGAGTATCTGATACGTCAGGCTGTGTATCGGCCCGTCGAAGGGCGGATGCCCGGAGAGAAGCTCGTAGGCCGTTGCACCAAGCGAATAGATGTCGCTGCGGTGATCGACTTCCTCGCCTCGATACTGTTCGGGCGACATGTAAACGGGCGAGCCGATGACGCTGTCGCCGGTCAGTCGCGTTTGTTCCATCTTGAGCTGGCGTGCGATTCCGAAGTCGCAAATTTTTATCCTACCATTTTGCACATCCTGATAGGTCATCTCGGAAAGCGACCTGCGGCGTGCCGGCATCTTGGACAGACCGTCGATCGGCGCGGGTTCGTTCGGATCGGCTATCGGCGTTGCACCGCGCGCAACAAGCGGCGGCACGAACGGCGAATCCAACGGAAGCGCAAGCATGACATTGGCTGGTTTTATGTCGCGGTGAACGATGCCTTTGTCGTGGGCGTAGTGCAGGCCTTCACAGATGACAGCAGCATAGTTGACAACTTCGGCGGGTGAAAGTGCGCCGCGATTTTCGACAAGATCCATCAGCGTCGGGCCGTTGACATATTCCATAACCATGTAGGTTTGGCCGGAGTGCTGGTCGTAGGCGAAGAGGCGCACGATGGTGTCATGCGAGAGCGACATCGCAGTCAGGGCCTCGCGCTTGAGGCGTTTTTCGGCCTGAAGCTCGGGCGAAAGTTGCGGGGGCAATAGCTTGATCGCAACGCGCATGTTGTCGAGCAGCGTGTCTTCGGCAAGATAGATAACGCCCATGCCGCCGCGAGCGATTTTGTAGACAAGTCTGTAGCGGTTGGAGAGTACACGAAGCGAGTCGATATCAAACTCGGGGCTGGGCACATCGTAGACATCGGATTTTTTCACGTCGACGGGCTGGCCAGGCTCAATGGCCTGGGTCGGCAGCGGCTCGGTAGATGTTTTGGTCTGCGAACCGTCGAGCGACACACCGCAGGCGTCACACTTGCCAGTGCGGGTGCCGGTGCGTACTCCGCACGCGGGGC
>CAYSUZ010000250.1:0-3269 GCA_964434335.1 uncultured Planctomycetota bacterium
ATAAAAGACGGCTTATTCAAAATCTTTCTCCCGAAAAATTGAGAGACGAATAGTGGCAACCGACTGGTACATACTCAGGGTTCATAGCGGACAGGAAGATCAGATACGCGAAGGGCTAGAGAAGCGCGTCAAAACTTTCGGTATGGAAGAACTTGTGCTAAAAGTTCTCGTTCCTACCGAGCGTATCAGTGAAATCAAGGGTGGCAAAAAACGAATAGCGCGCAGAAAGCTGTTCCCCGGATATATAATGGTGCACATGGAAATTACCGAGGAATCCTGGTTTTTGGTCAAGGAAACGCCGGGGATCGGCGACTTTGTCGGGCCGCATGACAAACCCGCGCCCATGAATTTCGACGAGGTCGAACGCATACTCGCCCAGACCGAAGCCTCGGAAGAAGCGCCCAAGATAAAAATAGGTTTTGCAAAGGGCGACCCCATAAAGATTATGGAAGGGCCGTTTGAGAATTTCGACGGAGTAGTAGAAGACATCTCCCCGGAAAAAGGTATGGTAAAAGTAATTGTAACCATTTTCGGCCGTCCGACGCCGGTCGACCTGGAATATTGGCAGATCGAGAAAGTATAACATCGATTAGAGGTAACCGCTTCAAAGCGGTAGCAAGAGTATGGCAAAATCAAAAAAAGAAATTATCGCCCGTATCAAGCTTCAATGTCCCGGTGGCCAAGCTACACCTGCACCACCTGTTGGCCCCGCGCTTGGACAGCACGGAGTAAAGATCGGCGAGTTTGTTAAGAAGTTCAACGACGATACTAGAGATCAGCCGGGCATGATTATTCCGGTATTGATGACAGTATATGCTGACAAGACCTTCACGTACGTTTTGAAGTCTCCGCCAGCAGCGGTACTGCTCAAGCATGCCGCAGGGATTGCCAAAGGTTCTGGTATACCCAACAAAGACAAGGTTGGCAAGGTTACCACAGAGCAGGTTCGTGAGATTGCCGACAAGAAAATGAAAGACCTCAACGCGCCCAACATGGACGCTGCCGTCAAAGTTATTGCCGGCACCGCCCGTTCGATGGGGATCGAGGTTGAGGGCTAGAGAGTGCGCAGTCTGGGCACAGATAATAGTTCAGGATTTTACGACAATGAGTAAACACGGCAAAAATCATAGAAAATCTCAGGAGTCGCTTGACTCTTCGAAGAAGTATGAACTCTCCGAGGCCCTTGATGTCCTTAATGGATTCGAGAAGCCAAAGTTTGACGAGACCGTCGAGATCGCGCTCAATTTGGGCATAGATCCCAAACAAGCCGACCAGATTGTTCGTGGCTCATACAGCCTGCCGCACGGTGTGGGCAAGGAAAAACGAGTTATCGTCTTCGCCGAAGGCGCAGTCGCAGAAGAAGCTACTGAGGCTGGGGCTATGATCGTAGGCAGCGAAGACCTTATCGAAAAGATATCGGCTGGCTGGATGGATTTTGATGTGGCTATCGCCGCACCCGACCAGATGAAAAAGGTCGGCAAAATCGCGCGCGTACTCGGCCCGCAGGGCAAGATGCCTTCGCCCAAAGCCGGTACCGTAACCAAAGACGTAGCCGTTACCGTCAAGGAATTCAAAGCCGGTAAGATAGAATACCGCAATGACTCCAGCGGCAACATTCAGGTTCCGGTCGGCAAACGTTCTTTTTCCAAAGAACAGCTGCTCGAAAACATTGAGTCGTTCATCGACCACATAAGCAAGAAAAGACCCGCAGCAGTCAAGGGTATATTCCTAAGGGGCATCGCGGTTTCGGCTACGATGAGTCCCGGAATCAATTTGCATATATAATCGATTGTATCGGGAACGCAGCAAATAGCCCGTTCCGCTAACTTTTAGATACGGCAAAGAAATGTCTAAGCTACTCAAGAAAAAAATGATAGGCGAACTAAAAGAGCGCTTCAAGGACGTAGATAGTTGTGTTGTCCTGGAGTTCAAAGGTCTCTCGGTTGCTCAGATCGACGACCTGCGCAATACCCTGCGCTCCGAAGACGTCTCCTTAACCGTCGTAAAAGATTCGCTGGCGCGCGCGGCCTTCCGCGAACTCGATTTGCCCGATGACGAAAATTTCTTTACCGGGCCGACCGCCATAGCATACGGCGGCGACGATTCCATCACCGCTCCCAAAGTTGTAAGCGAATGGATAAAGCGAGAGAAAACCCAGGCTCTTGAAATAAAGGGTGGGGTTTTTGACAAGCAGGCTATCGATTCCAGCCAGGTTACCGAGCTGGCTTCGATTCCGCCGAGACCTCAGATGCTCTCGTTGGTACTAAGCGCGATCATCGCCCCGGCGGTTGCAGTGCTGAATCTGAGCCATGCTCTTCAGGTCAAGACCGCGCGGTTGACGCAGGCATTGATCGACAAAAAAGAAGAAGACACCAAAACTACATAACAATAAGTATTAGTAACATGGTAAAGCGCCCTGAGATAATACAGAACGCAATACCTGTTGAGGTATAGAAGTCAGAAGCAAACGTGCATATTGTTTTTTCTTACAAAGGAGGACCCCGTGGACGGGCAATACTCTGAAAAAGTTACAGAACTGATTACCAAGTTCGAAGGCATGACGTTGCTTGAGCTCAAAGAGTTCAAGGACGCATTTGAGACCGAGTTCGATGTTGAAGCAGCAGCTCCGATGATGGGTGTAATGCCGGGAGCAGGCGCTGGCGCAGCTGAAGAAGACGAAGGCCCCGCTTCGGTGAGCCTGATTCTCAAGGGTGTTGGCGATAAGAAGATCCAGGTTATCAAGGCCGTGCGCGAGGTTACCTCGTTGGGTTTGAAAGAAGCCAAAGACCTTGTTGACAACGCACCGCAGCCCATCAAACAGGATATCTCGAAAGAAGAAGCACAACAACTTAAAGAGAAATTTGACGCTGCTGGCGCCGAAACGGCGATTGAATAATGATGACCGTTTCTCACGCCAAAGCGGGCGTTTTCTCATTCTCGAAGGGATGCTCTTTGGTTTTTGCATCCCGGAAGGTTGTGTTGTGCCCTGATCGCAGGGATGGTTTGCGGTCTGGGGGCTTGTCTGTTGTTTCGTTTGATTCGCTCTCGGGGGGGAATTCTTGATGACAATCAAGGACTTCTCAAAAGTAGGTTTCGCTATGCAAGTACCTGACCTGCAGCAATTGCAGGTCACTTCTTACGGGCGGTTCCTTCAGAACAACTTGCCGCCGCAGAAGCGTGCAGGCATTGGACTTGAAGCAATTCTCCAGGAAGTCTTTCCTATCGAGAGTTACGATAAGAAGATGAAGCTGGAATATCTCTACTATGAG
>CAYSUZ010000251.1:0-3268 GCA_964434335.1 uncultured Planctomycetota bacterium
TTCTGTGAATTTCATTTTTTTGGTACGCTGTAAATCAGTTTCAGATTGGCGGCGTATTGTTTTCGCGCGGCCTCGTCGCCGGAAATTTCGCGGACGATGTTTACGATGTGCCTGCTGGCGGGTGTGGGCACGCCATTTTTTTCGCCTTCCTCTACGATGATGCCATTGAGATAGTCGATCTCTGTTCGTCCGCGTCCCGAGGTTACGTCGTACCACATCGACGAGCGGCCGCCTTGCTCGCTGCCGGCGAGTTTTCGAAAGCGCTGCGCGATAAACGTCGGCACGGCAGAGGCGCGGGCCAGTGAGCGGACGGAGTAGCCGGGCAGGTTGTAGACGGGGATATCGAGTTTGCGCATTACTGCGAGGCATTCGCGGAAGAGCAGGCGATTGAGCGCGAAGAGTTTCGGATGCCCCAGCAGTTTTTCCGCAGGCAAATCGGTTACGGCGCTAAGCGCGTTGAACGCGGAGTTGAGTAGGAGTTTTGACCACTTCACTCCGCTGAAGTTTTCTGCGGTTCGGACTATCATCCGCGAGTCGCGTAATGTATCGGCGAGTTCTTCGAGCGAGCGAGCGTTTAGGCCCGAATGCGCGGCCATGAGAATTCCTCCGCGATCATGAGTAGTTGCGCAGTGACCATCGCCGGGCATCGAAAAGTAACCCAGTATCACACCGCCAGCCACGGGGTTGTGCGGGAAGGCGCGGCGGATCGCATCTTCGTTGCCGACGCCGTTTTGCAGACTGAGGAACACTGTTTGCGGGCCGATGAGCGGGCGCAGCGATTTAAGTAGCTCGGCGGTGTCGAAGGACTTCACGCAAATGATGACGATCTCCGGCGCTTCGGCCTGAGCTGGCGCGGTGACTGCCTTGATGTTCTTTGCTGTAATGTCGCGGCCAAAGAGGGTGAGCCGCAGTCCGTTTTTTTTGACGGCGTTGGTGTGACGCGGACGCGCGAGCAGCGTTACATCGTGGCCCGCCATTGCCAGCGTTCCGCCGACGACGCAGCCGACTGAGCCTGCTCCGGCGATCATGATTTTTTTAGGGCCGACTGTGTATTTTAGGCATTTGTCGAGCCAGTCAGCCAGTTCGTCGTTGAGTTCGTCGCGCCGCTCGAACAGGAGGCAGTGCCGTGAGTCCTCCCAGACCCGCACGCGTGATGCGTGGGGGTGGAATCGCTCGAAAATACTTTCTGTTTTCTCGTTGTCGATTACGGTGTCGTCGCCTGCAAGAAATAGTGCCGTCGGAACGCGTACACCATCGGCGTTTTTTTTAATGAAAGCATCCATTTTCATATTTTCAAAAATGAAGCCCGCAGTAATATGACGCAGACGCAACGGGTCGTGGCGGATGTAGTCCAGCGCTTCGGGCCGCGAGGTAAATTGTTCGGCGGTGAGCGGCGTGGGATAATACTTGGCGCGGTTGATGAGTATCGATTTCGCAATGCCGATTTTTCCTGGCAGCGAGTAGCTGGCCCTGGGCGCGAGGCCGGGTGTGATAAGGGTCAGCGAGTCTATCAGGTGCTGGCGGCGTATAGCGAAGTAGGTGGCGAATTTTCCGCCCCATGAGTGACCGACGAGGTGTATCCTAGTGTGGGTGCGGCGTTTTTCGGTGATGAATAGTGCGAGATCGTCGACGAATTGCTGGTACGATTTGCAGTCGCCGCGATTGTTTTCGTTTAGGCCCGAGCCGCGCCTGTCCCACAGATATACCGCATAGCCACGAGTCGCAAGGAAATCCGCTGCGGCGGTGAACCATTCGCCGTGGCTTTCGAGTCCGTTGATGTAGACTACGGCCTGGGGCGCGGTGCTGTCGCCGAAGAGCCGGTATTTCAAGCGCTCGGCGTCGCTTGAGTCTGTGGTGAGTATCGCGCTTGGTTTGTCGAGCATTGCGGTCCCCGTCGAATGTTCTTGCATTTTCGCTTGAAAGTTAGCAGAATTGCGTGACCTGTCAAGCGTTATTTGCCGATAGGATATGTGTAACTACTTTTGACGATAACGGTTTCCCAAACATGACGAATAATTATCTGCTATTGATCTGGTGCGGGCTGATGGGCCTGACCGTGGGGAGTTTCCTCAACGTGGTGATCTATCGGTTGCCGCGTAAGTGCATGTCAATATGTGGCGTGCGCTCGGCGTGTCCGAAGTGCCGCAAGACGATTCCCTGGTACGACAACATACCCGTAGTCAGTTATCTCCTGCTTCGCGGCAGATGCAGCAATTGCCGCACGCTTATTTCGCCTCGCTATATGCTGGTGGAATTGCTGACCGGTTTGCTGTTCGTTGCGCTGGGCAGCAAATATCTAGTTGATAGTACTGGTGGCGGATTTGTGGCCGAGACATGGCCGCTGTTTGCGATATACGCCGTTTACGTTGGCGCTCTTATCGCCTGCACTTTCATCGATATTGATTTGCGAATTATTCCTAACGAAATTTCGCTTGGCGGGATGGCCTTGTTGCCGGTGATCAGTTTCTTCGTGCCGACCCTTCAGAAGCAGGGCTTGCAGGCTGTGGTGGGCGGTTACGTGAATTTTCCGTGGGCCGATGAACTTGCCTCGTTGCCGTGGGGCGATAATATTTCCGCGATGGCTTGCTCGATGCTGGGGCTGTTTTTTGGCGGTGGGCTGATTTATGTGGTCGCAGTTTTTGGACGGATAGTATTTCGCAAAGAAGCGATGGGCGGCGGGGATTTGAAACTGCTGGCGATGATCGGCGCGATTGCGGGCTGGCAGGGTGCGCTGGTAGTGTTCTTGTTGGCGTGTTGCGTTGGCGCGGTTCTTGGCGTTATAGTAATGTTGTTCACCAAAGATCATTACATGCCCTTCGGCCCATATCTGGCGCTGGGGGCGGTGGCGTATATATTTATTTTGCCGGTACTGGTCGCTTTTTACGACTGGTACGTTGGATTACTTGTGGGGCAGGCATGATTAAGAAGATAATGATAACTGTTTGTTGTGGTTTGATATTTGTCGGGTGCTTGGGAAGGACCGAGAAGAAAAAAATCGATCCGGCAAATTTCGAAGAGATATCGCCGAGGTTGTATTGGAATTACAAGAGCAATCTGCAAGGCAAGGCGATAAGTGAGGCAGTCTCGGCAGACGGCACGTTCGTCTACGGACGCTACATCGCCCAGCGTACAACCAATGTCGGCACAGGAATGTCGATGCAGGAGTGGACGAAGGCTTATGCCTCTACGAGCTTCCCGTTCCGCGCGAATTACGCCGAGCTGGATATCAAAGGTGCGTTCATAGAGCCATTTACCGCTAGGATTCTGG
>CAYSUZ010000252.1:0-3255 GCA_964434335.1 uncultured Planctomycetota bacterium
ATTGTAAGCGCTTCCTGCGCGGACTGCACAAACGTGCGCCAATCTACGTTGATGCGATAGATGCTGATGAGCGCCGAGCCGAAGACACCGACCAAGTCGGCGATCAGCGTAAGCGCTACCATAAAAGTCGCCAGCACGACTACTCGCGGCATAACCAGGAATCGCACAGGATCGATGCCCATCACGCGCAAGGCGTCGATTTCTTCGGAGACGTTCATCGTGCCGATCTCGGCGGTCATGCTCGAACCGACGCGTGCAGTGATGATAATCGCGGTCATGATCGGCGCCATCTCGCGGCAAAATGTAACCGCAGCGATAGAGCCGATAGCGTCGGCCATGCCGATATCCATAAGCACAATGCCGGTGTTGTAGGCAATAATCATTCCGCAGAAAAACGTGAAGAAGCAGGTTACGTTCACCGAACTGATACCGTAAAAATACATCTGGTCGATGATCGTGCGGCGCGAGGCGAAGGCATGCCGCAGGTTCGAAATAACCCGTCCCAAAAGATCAAGCGTATAGCCGCATTGCTCAAAGGCTCGCCCGATAGTCGCGCCGGTCTTGCTCACCATCTTGCCCAGTGTCAGTATCTCGGCGCTCACTTATCGTCTCCGGGCGTGAGCTTGCGGGAGTCGCTGGGCACAAAGGGTTCGGTGCGCTGACTGCCTCTGCCGCGTAGTTGCTGGATGAGCCAGGAGCGTTTGTCGGAATCGCGGCCCAGCAAAAAGAGCTGCGGGTCGCTACGGGCTTCTTCGACAAGTATTTTTATCGATTGCGCGGTATCGCGCAGATCGCTAACGGTCATGGAAATGTCGCGGTAGAGTTTTTCATCGTCAAGCACACGCAGCATCCCGGTAGACTCGCACAGTTTTTTGGTGAGGATTTTGGTATCGGCCACGATTGCGTTAAGCGAATCGTACATCTCGCGGTCTTCGACAAACTTGCCGAGAAAACTATCTTTGTCGGTAATTTTTTCGACAACACGGTCGATCTTGGCACTGGTTTCGGCAAGGTCGTGTATCATATTTTTAATTTCGGTACCGACTTGCTCGTCGTTCATCATTATGCCAACAGTACTCTTGGTGTCGCGGGTGGCTTCGAGGATTTTGAGCAACGACTCCAGTGAGCGGTTGGTCTTGTGCATGATTTCGGTGAGATTGATCTGGCGCGGCAATTCGCCGAACGAGCGTGATACCCCCGTAAGTCGATCCTGGTGCGGCAGGGGGCTGTTGCAATCGCCGAGTTCGATACTGATGGCGTGGCCACCGACCATGTTTTTGTCTTCGATGATGATGCTGTAATCTTCGCAGAATTCCAGCGGCCTGTCGACGGCGATTTTTACGAGTACGTGGCGATTGTTGCCGACTCGGATAAGTTCCATACTATCAACCGCGCCGACTCGCATACCGTTGACCTTTACCTCGTCGCCTTTGCTCAGACCACTGATGCGCGCAAATTCGATTTCGTACTTATGCGCACTCTTGCCAAAGGAAAATGAACCGAGGGAGATGGCAAAGACAAGGAAAACGCAGATGGCAAGAAAAAACACTAAGCCCACCTTGAGCTCTTTGGAAACCAGCATGGGTGTACCTCCGCTACCGTGGTTGAGGATAGTATCGCTTAATCAATTTTAGGCTAGTAGCCACAATAAGTCAAGGCAGCACGAGTCGGCTGCTATGCATCTGGTTGCAAAAATTGTCATCACTAAATATTTCAGGGAGGCACGAAGGTTTCTTTGCGTTTTTTTTGTTTATCATTGCGAAAAGTGGGGTTATACTAAAGTGACTGATTTCCAACGAGGAGCGTTGAGATGAAGATCACGATAGACGGAAGAGATGATATCCTTTCGACCGACGACGGTTATGCGGTAGGCGATATCCTCAAGCAGATCGAAGCATACCTGATCAAGCAGGGGCTGCGCTCTGGCAGCCGCAAACTCGACGGCACAGAAATTGACAGGCGCGACGCCCTGTTGCTGAAAAAGCCAGTGGAGGATTTCGCGCTGCTGGAGATCGAGACCATTGAGGTGCGCAAAAAAGCCCTGCGCGCACTCGGCGAAGTGCGCTCGCACCTGCCCGGAATCATCCAGAAGATCAAAGGTGTCTCCGAGGAGATACAAAGTGGCAACCTGGTCGGGGGCTACAAAATGCTGGGCAGCTGCGCGGAGATGATGAACCTTATCGTGCGTGTGGTTGAAGAAGTGCGTGCGCTGATGGGCATCGAGATGAGCGCGCTGGAGACAACGGACACTTCGGCGACAAAACTGCTCGAAGACGTCCGCGACGTCCTAAAGGAAACCAAGCAGGCGTTGGACTCGCGTGACACCGTTACGGTAGCCGACCTGATGGAATACGAACTCGCACCCAAGATCAACGGCTGGGACAAGGTCCTGGAGAGATTGATCGAAAAAGTTAGTGGTTAATAGAATAATGGGTTAATTCATTCCGTGATGGGGTGACTTTTTCTCGCACAGCATCCTGCGCCGCGCCCTGCGGTGCACAACCCCTATCACCGCAATCGCTTACGCAAGCGCGCTATTGCTGCACCGACGGCACGCCTATTGCGTAAGTAAAGCATATATTTAGTTAATCTTATATTGTCCGGCAGGCCGCTTTGGGAGAGGCGTCCGGCCACGGAGCCATGGAGATGCAAAAAAAGTCTATAAACGTTGCTGTGTTTTTGATCGCAATGCTGGTTTTCGGCGGCGTGGCACACGCCGCGCAACAGCGGTACTGCGTCGAGGGTCGGCTGATGTTTTTGTCGACGGACGGCAGCACCCAGCCAGCGCCCCACGTAACCGCACACATCTACGACAAAGACGAATCCCCTGACGAAGACGACCTGCTGGCGGTGATTCTTACCGACGCAACCGGCAGATTCCGCGCAGAATTCGAAGCCGAACCATATCAGGATATCTACGTTCGTTTCGTCGCCGCCAACACCCAGTGGAAGGTAGCCAACGTATCGGGCAAGACTTACGAATGGCACACAGGCGTCTTTTGGGACGAAGGCCGCGAGCCGCAGGAAAATTGCAGCGTAAAGATAGGCACGTACGTTATCGGACGCGACGGCAGGAAACCCGCCGAGGCATTCCGTCAGAGCGTCGGGGCGCTGTGGATATACGACGCGGCGCGTGCCGCCAACGATTTCGCGCGCAAGCACGGGCTTAAACTCGGCGAGAAGAAACAGGTGCAAATCACATGGCCGGTGGCAGAGAAATCTTCCTACGTAATTAACAACAGAATATTTCTGTGC
>CAYSUZ010000253.1:0-3249 GCA_964434335.1 uncultured Planctomycetota bacterium
TAAAATAAATTTGTGAAAACAAAAGTTGTTATTACTTGCTCTTTGCGGTTCCAAAAACACGCGGGCGCGTATAACGATCAATTAGCGGCACGGCGGTGTTCATCAGCAATATTGCATAACAAACGCCTTCGGGATAGCCGCCGTACTTGCGGAAAGCCACTGTTATCACTCCACAGCCGAGGCCGAAAATCACTGCGCCTTTTTTGGTAATCGGGCTGGTTACCATATCGGTCGCCATGAAAAACGCACCGATAATCAAGCCGCCGGAAAGCAGTTCGAAGAGCGGATCGCCGCCAAACCAAAGCAAAGAAGCATCGCCAGGCAAATTCTTAAACGGCAACGCCCAGCCCAGCAAAACCGCCGAGCCGATGAATGTCAGCGGCACGCGCCAGTCGATATAGCGCAGGAATACCAACACAAGTCCGCCCAAAAGTAGCAGAATACTGCAACTCTCGCCCAACGAACCTCCGCGCTTGCCGATGAGCAGGTCTACGTATGAGGCCCTTGCTTTACCATCCTGCTGATATTTTTCGAATATTTTATTCTGCGCCTCGCGTGGATCGGTCAGGCCTTTGGTCTCGGCGAGTTGACCGTCACGCGACTGCTTAATCAGCCCCTTGACTTCCTTGCGTGGTGTGGCCGAAGTCACGGCCTCTGCATCGATTAGCGGGTCGGGATACATGTCGGGCCATGCCGCAGTCATAAAAGACGCAAACGCTATCAGCAAAAATGCACGGGAGAGAAGTGCCGGATTCCAGATATTGCAACCCAGGCCGCCGAAGATGTGCTTGGCCAGCGCTATCGCAAAAAAGCCGCCCAAAATCGGGATGTAGAGATGGCGAGAGAGAATGTCGGCTAGTGCGATGTTCATGCCAACGCTCTCTGTCAAATGCGCAAATAGCTTTACATCCTTGGCGATAACCATCGGCGAGATAACCATCGCCAGCAGCAGTCCCGTTAGAAACGCGCTGCCATCGCTAACAGTAACTTTTTTCTTCATCAGTTTCTGTATTATCGCCTCGGTCGCTACTGCCGAGCCAACGCATAGCAGTATCGTATACAACGCCAGCGAGCCGTAAAAGACTACGCCCGCCAGAGCCGCCGGCATGAGCAACGCGCTAACCGTCCACATAATGCGCGATATATCTTCTTTGCCCTTGATGTGCGGCGAGGTGCTGACTACGAGTTTTAATTTCTCGGGAATCTTCGATTCTGCTTGAGACATTGTTACGTGACGCTCCTAAAAGTTCGATCCCGCGTTGCTGCTCCACGGGAAATATCGTTTCGATTTCAAAAAAATGCCTATTGAGCTTTTTTGCGGCGTTTGGCAAGTTCGGCCTTGCCCAGTTTTATCAAATGAATGATCGGCCTTTTTGCGGGACAAACGTATGTACACACGCCGCATTCGATGCAGTCGAGTATGTTACGTTCTTTGGCCATGTCAAATTCTCCGGCCTCGACAATAATGCTAAGTTCACTCGGAATCAGGTGTGCCGGACAACCCTCGACGCAGCGCCCGCATCGGATGCAGTTTTCGTAATCACCGTCGTCGGCTTCGGTCAGCACCAAAATTCCCGAGGTGCCTTTGATCACAGGCAGGTCGAGATCGAATTCCGCCAGACCCATCATCGGGCCACCGAGGATGACCTTTTTGGCTTCGGGGCGTACTGCCGCTTCTTCGAGCAACAGTCTGATCGGCGTGCCCACTCGCACCAGCCAGTTGGCCGGTCGCTCGACGCCCTCGCCAGTAACGGTAGTAACCCTCTCGATGAGCGGTTTGTTGAGCGCAACCGCGTCGTAGACCGCCGCAGCGGTACCGACGTTGTTGACCAACGCGCCCGCGTCCATCGGCAATCCTGCGGAAGGCACTTCGCGGTCGAGCAAGGCTTTGATGAGTTGTTTTTCGGCGCCCTGCGGATATTTCACCCGCAGCATCTCGACGCTCCAGCCATCCACGCCCAGAACCGCCTCCGACATGGTCTTGAAGGCTTCGGGCTTGTTGGCCTCGATACCTATAATGCCACGTTTTGCTCCGACCGCCTTCATGAGCAGTTGCGCGCCTTTTACGATGCGCTCCGGCTCTTCGAGCATCAGCCGATCATCAGCCGTAAGGTACGGCTCGCACTCTACGCCGTTTAGTATCAGCGTGTCGATGCTTTTTTCGGCAGGCGGAGAAACCTTGACGTGCGTCGGAAACGTCGCGCCGCCCAGTCCAACGATCCCGCCGTTGACGATGCGCTTTTTGATTTCGTCTGCGCTTAGGCCCGATACGTCCTGGGGCTGGTTCATGCCCTCGAACCAGGTATCCTGGCCGTCGTTTTCGATGACGATGGTGTCGGATTTGAGTCCGAATATATTGGGCCGTTTTTCAATCGCGACGACCTTGCCTGAGACCGAACTGTGCACCGGCGCGGAGACAAAACCTCCGGCCTCGCCGATCATCTGGCCCATCTTCACTTCGTCACCCTTGGCGACCAGCGGTTTGCAAGGCGCGCCAATGTGCTGCGCCAGCGGGATGTAGACTTTTTCGGGCGCGGGAAAATTTTCAATCGCGCAATCTTTGGAAAGCGCCTTACCGTCCGGCGGATGCACTCCGCCGAAAAATGTCTTGAGTTTACCCTTCATGTGAGTCCTGTAAAATTAAGATTCAGTCGAATTTCGTCGGCATTTTAATGGCAACGTGTTTTTTTTGTCCTTCGATTTTGAGAAACACCACATGGAATAGCATCCAGCGGCTATCTCTGCCTTCGAAAATCTCTTTGTAAATCTTGTCCTTGAGCGAATCGTAAGTAGCGCCGGGCTTAGATTCCCAGCGATCGAGTATCTTGATGATGTGCCAGCCCATCTTCGATTTGAACGCACCGCTAAGCTGGCCCTTGGCTGTTTTGAGGGCGACGTTGACAAAAATCGGGCCAATGCGCTGCATGTCGTCGCGATACGGGTATTCCGAGCGCGCAATCGGCAGCATTTCACCAATTTTGTATTTCGAGTTCATTGGTTGAGGATCCAGCGAGATGTCTTTGGCCAACGGGCCGAAGTCCGCACCGTTTGTAAGTTTGTACCAGGTCGATTTTGCGTGCTGCACATTCTTAAAACGCATCTGCTGCACGATGGTGTGGGCGTTGGAAAACAAATAGTGGCACGCAACCTTGGCTGCATCCAGTTCGCGCTCGGCAGAACCATCTTTTATGCGCTCTTCAATAATATAAGCTCGGTATTCCGCAAAGGATTTGCCTGTTTTGTCTCGGA
>CAYSUZ010000254.1:0-3233 GCA_964434335.1 uncultured Planctomycetota bacterium
TGCGTTCATAGAGCCATTTACCGCTAGGATTCTGGAAGTCGATGTTGCTACCAGGACGATGACGATTGACAAAGGCGCAAAGAGTGGTGTGTATGTAGGATATTACGCCTACATTCACAAAAATGTCGACGAAAAAATGGCCGCAGCTGTTTCGCACAAGATTAAAAGGTACATGATCGAAGATATAGGCGAAGTTCCCGCGCTTTACGAAGTAGTTGCGGTTAAAGCGGATACAGCGATTCTTCAAACGAATGGCAGGAGCATTTTGCCGAAATGGAAGGTCAAGGCTTATGTGCAGTTCGGCTTTCCCCGAAAATCGAAATTCAGATTGTTGGACAATATCACAGACGACGTGCGCGATATAGCCTTTACGAGGGAATGCTCGGAACAGGAAGCCCGCAGTCGGATTGTGGATTCGCTTGTCGAATTTACCGATGGCGACGCCACTGTCGTCGATGAGTTGCTAAAGCTGCTTGCCAGCGATGAGGAAAATGTTCGTTATGTTTCGGCGAAGGTGCTGCGGAGATTAACCGCAGAGAATTTCGGATATGAATATGACCACAAACCTCAACAACGCGCCGCTGCGATAGGGCACTGGCAGCAATGGTGGGCAGGCAATCGCTTGGCGTACAGCGTCAAGCCGCCCGCGTTTGAAGAAAATAAACGTAAGCACGAGGAAAAAGAGAGGCGCGACGACCTTTACGACTGGTGATTTATGCGACGTTTTATAGTCATAGCGCTGTTGCTGACAATAATAATTGTTTTTTTTCTGTTCAGCGACTCGGGCTTGCAGGCGATTCAGGGCATTGCTGATTCCAATCAGGATGCTTCGTGGGCGCCTCTGGTTTATTATGATATTGCTAATCTCCACGCTGTTGCGGGGCGGCACGAGCGCAGCATCGAGGTCTATGACGTGATACTTAATACCTACTGGTATGAAAGCAAAGATAAATATGTAGAGAACAAGTATGGTGAGTATTATGCGGCTTATGCTCTTTTCTACAAGGCCGAAACCCTGGAGCGAATCGCCAAGTCACGGATCGACGAGGCATACAGGGCACAGCAGGATGGCGATATCGAAACATATAAAACACTGAGGGTTGAGTCCGTGGGACTTTATCAGGATGCCAGGATAGCGTATAAGGATTTCATGAGCTATTTTGGCCTCATCCACGAACTATACTCTAATGCAAATTCGCGTCAATCCAAGCTTGTTGATACAATATACGAAATAGCGCAAGGCAACTAGCCGCTACCCCTTTTCAACGCTGGAATTTGCCGAAAATTCATTTGCAATTTTTCATCTCCTCTGATACTATCCTCGCCTCTATTTATTTCTGATTCTATAAGAAGTTAAGGCAATATGATAGTAGCCATCGACGGCCCTGCGGGCTCTGGAAAGAGCACCGTAAGCAAGCTCTTGTCTGCGCGATTGGGAGCACTGTATCTTGACAGTGGCGCGATGTACCGTACGCTGGCGCTGGCCTGTATGGAAGAAGAAGTAGACACCGAAGATGAAGACGCTGTTTCGGCGCTTTTTAAGAGTATTGCCGTCGATCAAAAAATGCTGGAAGGCAGGCAAATCGTATTCCTTAACGGTCGTGATGTAAGCGAGGCGATTCGCACGCTCGAAGTAACCGCGGCTGTGCCGCCGATAGCGGCGATGCCCCGTATCCGTGAGCATATGCGTGTATGCCAGGCAGCCTTTGGCGCGAAAGCCTGCGACGGGATGCTTGTGGCCGAGGGGCGCGATATGACAACGGTCGTGTTTGCCGATGCCGATGTGAAATTTTATATCGATGCCTCGCCGATGGTGCGTGCACAGCGGCGCCACGATGAGTTAAAGCGCAAAGGCATCGAAGTAGACATTGATGAATTAGCCCGCGAGATAGAGAGCCGTGATAACTCCGACATTCATCGTGAGGTCGGGGCGCTGAAAATAGCCGAAGATTCGGTCGTGGTTGATACGACGGGACTCGATATAGATCAGGTAGTAGACAGGCTTTATGAAGAAGTCCAGAGCAGAAAAAGTCGTTGAGACGGGCACTATGGATGCCGGGCAGAAGTACCGACCAAAAATCGGGCCGAAATTTGGAATCGATGCGTTCTTCTATCTGGGCAAGATGATAACGTGGGTCTTGTTTCCGTTGCTCAATCGTTTCAGAGTTAGCGGCCGCAGCCACATCCCGCTGGATACCGGTGTGTTGTTCGCGTCGAATCATCAGAGCAACCTTGATCCCGTTTATGTGGGATCGGCGGCGCGCAGAAGGTTGGGTTATCTTGCGCGAAAGACGCTGTTCAAAAAGAAGCTGGGCTTTTTTACACTGATAATCCGCTCGCTCGGTGCGATACCGATGACGCGGGATTCCGGCAAGGAGGGCGTCAGGCTTGCGGTCGAGCATCTAAATCGCAAAGAGCATATCCTGATGTTCCCCGAGGGCACCAGAACGCGCGACGGATCGATAGGCAGTATGCAGCCCGGTGTAAAATTGATCGCGCAAAAGGCCTCGGTGCCGGTGATACCCACGGCAATTCACGGGCTTTACGAGATGTGGCCGCGGTCGAAAACGTTGCCAAGGATTTCGGGTTCGGTGAGTATTGCTTTTGGCGAGCCGATTCAGCCTGAAAAAATGAAGGAAATGAAGGCCAGAGAATTTTGTGATTATCTGCGGGAGCGGATAGTCGAGCTGTACGAGAAATTAGATATTGAACACAAAAGGCGCTCGTCTTTTTTTTAATTTTATTTTGACGTACCGACATTGCAACCTTCTATCGCTCGCGTGAGCGGGGCAATTTTGCCTGAAAGGTTTCGACGGGCATGTGGTGATCGGTGTAACAAGACAGAGAGGTTTTATGCACGAGTTAGTAAAAAGACTATTACCAGATGCGGAAACGATCGAAAAGAAAACAGCTGAACTTTTCGGTAACGTAACCGACGAAGAATTGGAAAAATTGTACGAAGAATCCGTCAAGGATCTCGTACCCGATACCCTGCTTCAGGGCAAGGTTATTCGCTTTGTCGCCGACGAGGTCGTTATTGACGTCGGATGCAAATCTGAAGGCACAGTTCCCCTGCGCGAGTTCAGCGATCCTAGCAGCGTAGACATCGGCGATATGGTCGAAGTGTTGCTGGAAGCCGTTGAAGACGAATGCGGCATCGTCGTTCTTTCGAAGTTCAAAGCCGACCGCATTCGCGGATGGGAAAAACTAATAGAGACCAAAAGTGAAGGCGA
>CAYSUZ010000255.1:0-3211 GCA_964434335.1 uncultured Planctomycetota bacterium
CCCCGGCGACATTTACCACTGGGGCCGCGTGTTCTGGATGATGTGCGTGGTCACAACCGGCATCGGCATCATTCTCGGCATTACTATTAACCCGCGAGCATGGTGCTCGTTCTGCCCGATGGGGACGATGCAAAGCCAGATTGGTGGCAAAAAGCATCTGCTGAAAATAGACGCGCAAAAATGCCGCGAATGCGGTAAATGTGAGCAGGTCTGCCCTATGGATCTCGAAATCATCAAACACAAAAACGCTACCGGTGTTGTGGAAGACCGCGACTGCATCAAGTGCCACGAATGCACCGCCGTCTGCCCCTATGACGCTCTCTCATGGTCGGGCGCAGACTCCCCACAAAAAAACTTGCTCCAAGGCGCCAAATGATATAGAATGCCCGCCTGAATTTTCCGACTATCTGGAGCAGGCCATGGCATACGAGTTCACCAACACCGCTTTCATCACTGGCGCGCAGTCCCGCGTAGCGATCACCGGCACGGGTGACGTTGCGATCGCAGCGCCTCCGGTCTTCGGCGGTCCCGACGGAACAACGGATCCCGAAGAACTATTCGTCGCCTCGGTAAATACCTGCATCATGATGTCTTTCGCGCATTTCGCAAAAAAATCTCAAATCGCTTTCGCCTCCTACGAATCCAGCGCCACTGGCCTGCTGGAAAAAGATGAAGGCGGGTTCCGTTTCACCAAAATCACGGTCAATGCTACCGTCACCGTCCCCACAGGAACCAACGAGAACGTCGTCCACAAGACATCAGAAATAGCCGAAAAATACTGCCTAGTAACGCGATCGCTCAACTGTCCGGTCGTATACAACTTAACGATTAACGATCAATAACGCATTATTCAAGGACTCAAAACATGACAAACTTCAATGACGCAGCAGTAACCAAAGCTATCGTCGAGGCCTTCCACGAGAAATTGCTATCCTGTCTGCAAAACGATGTTGTAATCGTCGGCGCAGGCCCCAGCGGAATGACAGCGGCATTTTACATGGCGCAGGCCGGGCTAAACGTAACCATAGTTGAACGCAAACTCGCACCCGGCGGCGGCATCTGGGGCGGGGGAATGGCGATGAACGAAATCGTCATCCAGCCCGAAGCCGTGCCCGTGCTCAAAGACGCAGGCATCCGCACCGACCGCAAGCATGGTGATCTCTACATGGTTGACGCGACCGAACTCGCCGCAGCTCTCTGCCTCAAGGCACTGCACAGCGGCACAAAATTCCTGAACTTGACCACCTTCGAAGACCTCTGCGTCTATGACGGGCGCGTCTCCGGCATCGTAATCAATCGCACCGGAATATCAGGCACGTACCACGTCGACCCGATCACCCTAATGGCAAAAGCTGTTTTGGATGGCACCGGCCACGACGCAGAAGTCGTCCAAAAAATGTTTAACCGCAACCTCTTGCCGGAACTCACCAAAGACCGCCTGCCGGTCGAAGGCCCGATGGACGCGGCCAATGCCGAGCAATTTGTCGTAGAGCACACCGGAGAAGTCAGCCCCGGGCTATGGGTCTCGGGCATGAGTGTAGCGGCAACATATAGCGGCCCACGCATGGGACCAATCTTCGGCGGAATGTTGCTGTCGGGGAAAAAGGTCGCCGAACAAATCATCGCATCAGTCAAAAAATAGCGGAGGTGCAACGTGTCGTCGCTATTTACGCCACTGAAAATCCAGAGCCTCACGATACCGACCCGCATTGCGCGCGCCGCCACCGGCGAGAGCCTCGCCGACGAAAACGGGCGCATGCCAGAGTCATTGGCGCAATACTATATCCGCCAGGCCCGTGACGGCGTCGGTCTTATACAGCCCGGTTATGCGTTCGTTTCCGAACGAGGCCGCTGCTCGCCAAATCAAACCGGCATCCACACCGATGAGGCCGCCGAAGCAATGCGGACACTCGTCGAGGGCATCCACGCTCATGGCGGCACGGTCGTGTTGCAACTGGTCTATAATTTCGCGCGCTCGCTACGCATGGACATTGAGCAACTCGCCAAAATCCGCGACGATTTCGCAGCCGCCGCCGCACGCGCAAAAAACGTTGGCTTCGACGGGATCAGCCTCCACGCCGCTCACGGCTATCTGCTCAGCCAATTCATCAGCCCCTTTTACAATCGCCGCACCGACCGCTACGGAGGTTCGGTACGCAATCGGGCGGCCTTCCCGCTCGAAGTCCTCGCGGCGGTGCGCGAAAAAGTCGGCTCGGACTATTTTGTCATGGCCAAGATCAACACCAGCGATTTTCTCGGCGAAAAAGGACTCAACGACGAAATGAGCCTTGAAAACTGCGAGATGCTGGCGAAAGCGGGCATCGACATGATCGAGACAAGCGGCGGAATGCCGCGCTCTACCGGCGAAGCATGGGGCAAGCGCTCCACGGCCGCGCCCGAAGACGAGGCGTTTTTCAGCAACTTTGCACAACAACTAAAAAACCGCACCGGTATCGCGGTGATGCTTACCGGCGGAGTGCGCTCTTGTCGAATCGCCGAAAAAATTATCGACGAAGGCGTTGCCGATCTCGTAGGCTTTGCAAGACCGCTAATCGCAGAGCCGGGTCTGGCAAAGCGCTGGCGCGATGGCGACCGCGACCGCTCGCTGTGCAAAGATTGTGGCGGCGACTGTCTCGACGAACTCCAACAGGGGATAAAAAAACACAATGAGTAAGACTTTCAAAGTGGCGACTTTCAACGCAAATTCGGTGCGCGCACGGCTGCCAATAATTCTGGATTGGCTCAAGGTCAACAAGCCTGATGCGCTCTGCCTGCAGGAGACTAAGGTTCAGGACAAGGATTTCCCAGTCAGCGATTTCAACCTGGCGGGATATCACGTGGCCTTCCGCGGACAAAAATCCTACAATGGCGTTGCAATAGCCTCGCGCGAAAAACCGCAAAACGTTGCCTACGGCCTCGATGATGGCGGCGAGCCAGACGAAGCGCGCCTGATACGCGCCACGATCGCGGACATCCCGATCGTCAACACCTACGTGCCGCAAGGCACATCGGTCGATTCGCCAAAATTTCAATACAAGCTGCAATGGTTCGCACGCCTGCGTGAATTATTCGCAAAGCACTACTCCCCAAAAAGGCCGCTGCTCTGGACCGGCGACCTTAACGTGGCACCAGAGCCACGCGACGTTTACGATCCGAAAAAACTGGCGGGCAGTGTCTGCTTCCACCCCAAAGAGCATGCGGCGTTGGTCAG
>CAYSUZ010000256.1:0-3211 GCA_964434335.1 uncultured Planctomycetota bacterium
ACTGCTGGAGCAGCCGCCGCACCACGACCAGATCACCACATTGACGTCTTTGTTCTTCGAAAGATATGTACGCGTTCTCTCGGCCCACCGAATGTCGCCGCCCTGTCCCAAATCGCCAGTCATAGCGTAGTCGCGCAAATCCAGCGCGCCTTTCCTGCCACCGCGATTAAACGCAAAGATCCCACGCGGATGCATCAGCCCCTTGCCGCCATCGTCGGCGAATCTGACCAGCCCCTTCATGCCGGTGGTCAGTTGGCTGCCATGCGAAGTGTGTCCGTAGGCGATATGGAGCGTGGTTTTGGCGGCGTTGATTTCGTCGAGCGTGAGTTTGGTGATGTCGGTGTTGTTGTGGTCGATAATCAAGTCATCGGCTGAATACCCTATCGACTCATTATCCCCCGCTCCGGGCGATGAATTGTCCTGAGGATCGGCGGGTTCCGTATCCGAAGGCGTCTCGTCGTTGCAACCCGCGACAGCAAACACAGCGACAACAAAAACCGCAATCATCTGAATGCACAATCGGTTCATCATAATAACCCTCCGGAAAAACAATTCGCACCGTCGCATTTTATATCCGATGCGCAATCCGTGCCACTTAAATATGCGACGTGGCAATGAGATTTGTGGCGGGCGCATTTTGATGGTATACTTTGCGCGAATCATATTTTTATCTGGAGAGTCTCGTGAGAAAATTATCGCTGATCGTGCCGCTGAGCACGCTGATTATAATGACAGTGCTGCTGGTAATATTTGCGCTGCCGACGCCCAAAAGCAAACTCGAAAAGGCCATCGCGGGCGCGGACAGGATTGTAGTCGTATGGTATAAGGTTCACGGCACTCCGACAAAAAAAGATGTTTTTACTTTGACCGATAAGAACCAAATCGCGCGGTTTCTAGATTGTCTTGAGTTTGATGGCACAAGCAATGTGGAATCTAAAGTCTTCCTTGACGCTTATCATTTCAAAATCTTCAAGGGCGAAGAACTGCTGGCCGATCTGCTATGCGATCCGACCAGGATGAGGTGGGATGGCGGTGAATGGGAGGGATGCGCTGTGCTTGCTCAGGGTTCGAGAGAGGCCCTGCTGGAGTGGCTCAAGGATAACGGCTGGGAACTGCCCGCAGACTAAAACTAGGTCGTAAACATATAAACCACTATGCTCTTGCCGTCCCCGGCCGGGGCGTATGCTCCGTGCAGATACGGCGATTTGGCGAAGAAGTTGTCATCATATCCGTCATCCGAGGAAAACTCATAACATTTCCTGTCGGCCTGGTAAGCAAGATTGGCGCCGAGCATTTTGCGCAGAGTGTCGTCCACGAATATTTCATTCAACATGAACGACATTTCTGACCGATCCGTGGAAGCCCCGGCAAGGATTTTCAAAGATATCCCAGGGTCGAACGTTATAACCGCCACCAAACAGTAGTCGTCGGGTCCGAGCGACAGGCGTCCGGGTTCTTGATCGTAAATCATCTTCGCCATCGGCACCACGATCCACCTGGCCTCAACGGCGCCATCGGGAATTTTTATAAATTTCGCCAAATCTCCCAAGTCATCAGACCATTCTGGTTCATCGCAATTACTTTTGCATCTACCACAGCTCAAGGCAATCGCAAGGATCAACATCAACACACTAATCTTCTTCATACCAAACCTTTCCGCGCCGTCGGTTAAACTTTGCGCCTATGCGCCGCCAGATAAAAGCAACCAGATACGCCCACATCACGATGGCCAGGATAACCAGCGTAACCTTGCCTAGCGTAATCACCAGACCAATGATCGCCAGCGCCAGAAACACACCCGAAGCCAGCAGCAAGACCAGCACGATTATTTTGAGATGAGTGGGGAATTTGAACGACGGCATCGCTCGCTGCGACGAGGCCAGTACATTATCATCGCCGCCCGCATTGAGAATGCCGCTCATTTTTTGTTTGATATAGCGATGTGCCTGTCGAACGCGGCGCACGTAGAACCACACGATTATGCCGCAGACGACAAACAGCAATCCCAGCGAGGATAACAAAAATTCTGAGTCGCTCATAATTCCACACAAAAAAACAAACAAATTTTCGGCGCGACAACGCGCACCCCAAGACACACGCCTGCATTATACCTGCGAGCGTAGATAATAAACGAATCTTTTCCGATTTTGTTTTATCAAGACGCGATCACTATTGAAATGGGCGCTACTCCTCGCTTGCTTTGGGCGGGGTTGTATGGTATATTTTGGGCGAGGGGATACACGGAAAATTGCGCCGTTTTTGTCGGCGTCTGGATTGCGGAATCCTCGCGGATTCCTTTTACTTTTTTGGGATTTTGACTATGACCCGCGAAGGCAAATATCTCGATTTCGAAAAGCCCATTGTGGAACTCGAAGACAGAATAGCCGAACTCGAAGAATTCGCTCAGAAAAAAAATATCGACTATTCCGAAGAGATCGCAAAACTAAAAGAGAAGCTTACTGCCACTACGCACGAGATTTTTAGCAATCTCACGCCCTGGCAAAAGGTTCAGCTGGCGCGCCATCCGTACCGGCCCGTCTCCAGCGACTACATCAACCTGATAACGCGCGACTTTATCGAACTGCACGGCGACAAGTATTTCCGTGACGACCCGGCCATCATAACCGGCCTAGCCAAGATCGACGAAGAAAAGGTCATGATTATCGGCCATCAAAAAGGCCGCGGCCCGCGCGAAAACATCATCCACAACTACGGCTCGGCGCATCCCGAAGGCTATCGCAAGGCGCAGGACAAAATGAAACTCGCCGAGAAATTCGGTTTGCCCGTTATCGCCTTCATCGACACCCCCGGTGCATATCCGGGCGTTGAGTCCGAAGATCGCGGCATCGCCATGTCGATCGCGGTGATGCTTCAGGAAATGAGCCAGACCAGCGTGCCTATCATCTGTATCGTCATCGGCGAAGGCGGTTCCGGCGGCGCACTAGGCATCGGCGTAGGCGACAAACTTTTGATGTTCGAGCATTCTTACTACTCGGTCATTTTGCCCGAAGGCTGCTCGGCAATCCTGTGGCGAGACCCGCGCAAAAGCAACAAGGCTGCGGAGGCGCTCAAGCTCACCGCGCAGGATCTTTACGGATTGGGTATCGTAGATGAGATTATCCCCGAGCCGCTAGGCGGCGCACATCGCGACTATAAGCAAGCCGCCAACAGCCTCAAGCAGGTCATACTGAAATATATCGCAGAACTCAAG
>CAYSUZ010000257.1:0-3208 GCA_964434335.1 uncultured Planctomycetota bacterium
ATGATAAGGGAGTCCGAGATTTGCAGCAAGCTGTCGAGCATTATCCGCCAGCAAAGTGTTGATGATCTTGTGCACCGGATCATGATCCACGAAATGTTTGCCGACAAACTCAAGGCCGAAATTATCAAATTGCTTGAAGTAACCGATCGTGAAATAAAAGATGTTCAGATGTCGAACCTGGACTACTGACGGCTGGGAAATTTGCGCTATGCTCTTGCTTTTGAATAGCCGCCTGATATACTAGCGTTGAGATTATTGGGTTGTTTCGAATCGGGGGGACGTGGAATTATGCCCGAAAACGGCGAAATATCACAAGAAAACAAGGATGCTGTTGTGAGCGATGATACTGCTTCCGAAGCTGAGGGTGTAGAGCCTACGGCGACGGCCCAGGAAAACATTTCTGAAGGTGAACTCGACGAACTCATCACGCAGGCTGCCCAAAAGCCCGCCGACACGCAATCTGAATCTGATCCCAGTGCCGAGCCTTTTGATTTTGCCGAAGTCCAACCCGCCGAATCCAACGGCAAAGATCGCAACATAAAAATGCTTATGGATGTCAATCTCAACCTGCGCGTTGAATTGGGCCGCAGGAAGATGAACATCGAAGATATTCTCCGGCTGGCGCAGGGCAGTGTTGTCGAGCTCGACAAACTCGCCGGCGATTCCCTCGACATCCTCGTTAATAACCGGCTCGTCGCGCGCGGCGAAGTGCTGGTGCTCAACGACAACTTCTGCATCCGCGTTACCAGCATAGTTCCGCCCGAAGAAAGCCACAAAGACTAGCCCGGCAACGCCGTAAGCAAGAGGGCAGCAACCACTTTCCCCCCAACCCGCTCAGTCCTCCTCGGAAGGGTCCTCATTGCAGTCTGATAGACACTTTTCGAGAAGTTTTGGGGGAACTCGAAGGCGTACTTCCTTTGAAACAGCAAGTCTCCAATCCCGATACTCATGTACATATCCACGCTTGTTTCTATCTTCATCAAACAGATAACCAAATACCAGTACGCAGGGAACGCCTTTATCCGTTACTAATCCTTTATTTACTTCACAACCGATGTCTCGCACGACAACCTCGTCATTCTTCCAAAATCCATATCGAGTGGCATCGAACGGCACTGATATAACAACGGTGCCTTCAAGTGTTTCGCCAGGACGCAAAATCACAGCTTCGTACACCGTAACTCCATCCTCATCAAAATCTGACGGAGTAGTCTCCAGACCGAATAACACCATCACTCTTTCAAACTGCATCGAAGCGTCTTCAAACGTCATGGAACGCGTAATTTGCTCACCATTCTCGTACTCTCCGCAGGCTACTTTGAAAGGCGAAAACAGTATTGAATACGAACACTCAGTCTCTGCGCGATAAATCGGTTTTTTGCCATTATTCTTCAAGACATAGTCAATTTCCATCTCCCTGGCACTGGCATTAATTCTCGCGTCTTTAACCCACACCTCGATGCCATCGGCGTTGGACGTCACATGCCACGCTCCATCGCTGACACAGCCAAGCATCAGCATCATGCCGAATAATATGGATACACCCAAAAACACTTTTTTGCACATAGCGATCACCTCCATGTTATTGTCACCATAAACCTTGCTTGTCTGCAAGACATCGTCTTTATATTCTTCGATGCAACAACTAAATTATTCATCTTCCCATTCCCACTTCTGGATTTTGACGGGTTTTACTTCTCTATTACTTTAGCAACGCTGTTGGAAATTGCAACGAGATTTTCCTGTGCGGCAATGGCGAAAAAATAACGCTGAAATGCATCGTATTTTTTAGCGGTTTAGCGCTTGACTTTATAACTTGTAAATTGTAAAGTTAGTCCACTGAAGCAAACTATTGAGAGGGGGGCTTCTTGAGAATTGCCAAAAGGAAACTAGGCCTTGCGCTGGTTGCTTATCTTGTGTTGATAGCAGCGATTGCGTTGCTGCTAATGCAGGAGGCTCAGGCGCAAAACGTTCCTTCGCCGGTGATGTCCGTTGAGGATGCCGCCGCTGAACCCTCACCTCCGAACAAAATTCCTCCAAAAACCGACGAAAAATCTACGTCCAAGGCTGCGGATGATGATCTGGAGAATCAGAGCCTCGACAAACCCGTCGATCCCAACGAGGAGAAGTCGCTTGGGGCGACGAAGACGCCGGATTCCTCGTTAGGCAGCGACGCGCTGATGATATTTATCTATCTCGGCCTGATCGTTGCGCTCATTGTTGTATCTTTGATTGTGTTCAAAAAATTCCTGCCCGGCGGCAATCGCTTGTTTCAATCGAAAGTAATCGAAGTGCTCGGTCGCACTGTCATCGCACCCAAGCAGGGTCTGTTCCTGATAAAAATTGCTGATCGCATTTTGCTCGTCGGCTCGACGGGCACGGCGATAAACACCCTTTGCGAAATTACCGACCCCGACGAGATGCTCAAGATTAAAGAGATTGCGGGCAGCGCGACGAGTGGCGTTTCGGATGGGTTGTCTTCGGCGTTTCGATCTATGCTGGGTCGCAAGCGCGGCGAATTTGACGAAACTGAACCAGTCAAGATTGCTTCGGGCAAGGCGAAGGGCGAGATGGGCAAGATAAAAAACATGATTTCGAACTGGAGAGAAAAGCATTCCGACTAGGCGCTGGTTTGGGCCAATGGTTAAACGACTGCTAATTTTGTGAATCAACGAGAGGGGTTGTATGAATTCGTCATGCGATAATCCGCACGACGCCGAGTCGCCACGATTGCGCAGGTTGCTTTGCGCTTTGGCGTTCGGACTGATACTGTTGTTTGCCGCGTCTGTGCCCGCATATGCCGGGCTGGTCGGCGACGATGGATCGGTAATCGATGTCGAAGACCCCGACGAAGTCGCCACAGTTCTCGAAATCGTTATCGTCCTCACTATTCTCTCCGTTGCGCCTGCGATCCTGGTTCTGACCACATCTTTTACTCGCATTGTTATCGTGCTTTCGTTTTTGCGCAAGGCGCTTGGCACGCAGACGCTGCCGCCGACGCAAGTTATTATTGGCCTTTCGTTGTTGTTGACTGTCGTCGTTATGGGGCCGACCTGGGGGTTGATGTACGACGCGGGTTTCAAGCCGTATATGGATCGTGAGATATCTATCCGCGAGGCGATGAGCCGCGCGGAGGGGCCGATGCGCAATTTCATGTTCAACCAGACGCGAGTTACCGACGTGGAGCTGATGCTCTCGCTTTCGCAGA
>CAYSUZ010000258.1:0-3195 GCA_964434335.1 uncultured Planctomycetota bacterium
TGCCAAGCCTCGTAATGCTGTCCAGCAGGATAACCACATCTTTGCCGAACTCAACCATGCGTTTGGCTTTTTCGCAGACCATCTCGGCCACCTGAATGTGGCGCGAGGTCGGCTCGTCGAAGGTCGAACTGATAACTTCGCCCTTAACCGAACGCTCCATGTCGGTTACCTCTTCGGGGCGCTCGTCGATGAGCAGCACGATGATGTGAACCTCAGGATGATTGGTAGCGATGGAGTTGGCTATCTTCTGCAACAAGACCGTTTTTCCGGTTCTCGGCTGCGCAACGATCAAACCACGCTGTCCTTTGCCGATGGGAGATATAAGATCGAAAATCCGCATGTCGACTTCATTGGAGACAGTCTCCAGCATCAGCCGGTCTTGTGGATACAGCGGCGTCAGGTCGTCGAATACAGTCTTGTCGGAAAGTATCTCGGGATTCTCGTAGTTTACCGCCTCGACGCGCAACAACGCGAAATAACGCTCGTTGTCCTTGGGCGGGCGAATCTGTCCGGCGACTACGTTGCCGGTTCGCAAACCAAAACGGCGTATCTGCGAGGGAGAGACGTAAATATCGTCGGGGCCGGGCAGATAGTTGAAGTCCGCCGAGCGCAGGAAGCCAAAACCGTCCGGCAGCACTTCGAGAGTGCCTTCGCCATATGTCAGGCCGTCCTGGCTAACACGCGTCTTCAGCATTTCGAATATCAGGTCCTGTTTTTTCAGGCCCGTGACGTTTTCCACTTTGGATTTGCGAGCAAGCTTGCGCAGTTCGGTGATTGTCATGCGTTGCAGCTCGGTAATGTGCAATTCCCTGCGCTTGACCTCCTCGTATTTTTCCTGCATCTGCTTCTTGCCTTCCGCCGGGGCTTCAGCACCAGCAGCTGGGGCCACAACAGCCTCATCTTTTTTAGCCGCTCCGTTTTGGGCGGTTTTGCCATTCTTTCCGTTACTTGCCTTGCCGTTTTTCGTTTCTTTGGCCTTGGCCATAGCCGAACTCCTTGGTTCAATAGTCTGTTTGGTGGGATAATTTTGAAAAAGCAATGAGTTGGTCAATAATTATTCTTCGTGAAGCATTCGCCACATACGCTTGACCTGCGAGAGAACGTGGCGGCGTGTTTTTGCGGTCTCAATTATATAATCGGACTTTTGCCTCTTTTCTTTAACTGGAGACTGGAATTTTTCCCGTCTTTTTATCTCCGACGCACTCCATCCACGGTCGCGTCGGGCACGAACCACTCGAATCTTAAGCGGCGCATACACGTAAATCAACACGTCACAAGCCTCGTCAAGTCCGCTTTCGAGCAGCAACGCCGCGTCAATCACCAGCACCCCGCCCTCTCGTCGCGTCTGGGCAGCCATGCGCTTGATCTCGCGCAGCACCGGCGGATGAAGCACCGCGATTAATTCCTTGAGCGCCGCCGCATCGCCGAACACCCTGTCCGCCACGACCGCGTGATCTACGCCACCGTTTTCGCCGAGGATTTCCTTGCCGAGTGCCTTTGTAATTCTGCGAACTACCGTAGGCTTGCTAAGCATCTCGTGGCACAGCCTGTCGGCGTCGACCGTCTTTGCGCCGAGCGCGGCGAACATCTGCGAAACGGTGCTCTTGCCGCTGCCTATGCCGCCGGTCATGCCGATAATTATCGATTTTTCTTTACGCTTTCGCCCCATTTTTATTCTGCCTTGAGCCACGTATCTCCGCTGGCGATATTGACTTTTAACGGCACACGCAGCCGCATCGCACCCGACATCTCGGCCTCGACGATCTCGCTGTACTTCGCAACCGAGTTTTTCTCGATCTCGAAAACCAACTCGTCGTGAATCTGCATCAGTATCTTTATCGCCGAATCACCTTCGATACGCGCAAAGATGTTGTTCATCGCAACCTTTATCAAATCTGCCGCCGATCCCTGCAAAACCGTGTTCATGGTCGCGCGCTGGGCCGCGCTGCGTCGCGCGGGCGACTGCGAGGCGATCTCGGGCAGCGGCCTGCGGCGATTGAGAATCGTGCGCACGCTCTGGTCGGCCTCGGCATCCGCAAGAACGCCGTCGAAATAAGCTTTGACACTGTTGAAGCGCGCAAAATATTTTTCGATGAAGTCCTTCGCCTCGCCAATCGGTATCCCGACTTCGCGCGAGAGGCCGAACGGACTCTGGCCGTAAATTATTCCGAAATTAACGGCTTTTGCGTGGCGACGCTTTTCGGAAGAAACTTCCGCCGGGTCGACATTGAAAATCTGGGCCGCAACCGAGCGGTGAATATCTTCGCCCTGCATGAACGCCTCGCAGAGGTTCGGATCCTGCGAAAGATGCGCCAGCATCCGCAGTTCGATCTGTGAATAGTCCGCGGTCAGCAAAACACAGCCCTGCCTCGCCACCACACAGCCGCGTATCTCGCGGCCCGTCTCGGTGCGAATCGGGATGTTCTGCAAATTTGGATTCGAACTGCTCAGCCGCCCCGTCGCAGTGCCGGTTTGATTGAACGACGAGTGCACGCGGCCAGTCGCCGGATTGCACAGCGCCGGCAGCGCATCGACGTAGGTCGATTTAAGTTTGGTCAGTCCGCGCCACTCCAAAATCATATCCGGCAGCGGATCGCCGGTGCGATACGCGAGCTGTTCGAGCACGTCCACGTCGGTCGAGAAGCCGGTTTTGGTCTTGCGAATCGGCTTGAGGCCGCGTTTCTCGAACAGAATCGCGGCGAGTTGTTTCGTCGAGCCGATGTTGAATTCGTCGTCGGCTTCTTTGTGAATTTTCGCGGAGATCTCTCCGATCTGCCGCTCCATTTTTTCGGACATCACCGCCAGACGCTTTTCGTCAAGCGCGATGCCGTTGAATTCCATCTCGGCCAGCCCGTAGATCAGCGGAATCTCGATCCCGACGAAAAGCCCGGTCAGCTGGGCCTCTTCGAGCATCGGCTCAAATTTTTCCTTGAGACGCCACGCGATATCCGCGTCTTCGCAGGCGTAATCGCTAACCTTCGCCGATGGCACGAAGTCCATCGTTATTTGTTCGCTGCGCTTTTTGCCAATCAGGTCGGTCGTCGGCACTTTTCTGTATCGCAGATACGTCTCGGCGAGGCTGTCGATGCCGTAGGCAGCGCGCGAGGAGTCCAGAAGCCACGCTGCGACCATCGTGTCGCAGCTTACGCCGCGCAGATTCACGCCGTGCCGCCGCAGGACGATCATGTCGTATTT
>CAYSUZ010000259.1:0-3188 GCA_964434335.1 uncultured Planctomycetota bacterium
GAATCGTTCTGATGTCTTGATAAATCCTTCTTCCCACTGCGCCTCGGTTTCGTTGCGCAATGCTTCGGCGGCGACCAGTTCCTGCTGTGCGACCTTCTGCTGTTCGCGGGCTTGGTCGTACTGCGAACGGGCCTGAATAACCTCTAGCATGATTTCCAGACACCGTTGCTCTCGGTCGATGCCGGCTTGTTTCTCGCGCTCGCGTGCGGCCTTGTATGCAAAAATATTGGCGAAGCCGTCAAACACCGAGAGAACCGCCGAGACGCCGAGACTCCCGACGTTGCTGTATTTCAGAAACGAGTCGGTGCTGTTGGTAAGGTTCGAAATGCCGAGAAGTTTAGGCAGAAACTGAACGATGGCTATTTTCGTTTCGTCCTTGCGTATTTCAATTGTGCGGTCGGCGATGTGAAGCTCTGGTCGCTGGAGCATGGCCAGCAATATTTGCTCGGCCAGTTCCTGATCATCGATTGTGAGCGGTGTCGTTGCCTTCAGGCTTATCTCGGCGAGGGGAGACAACCCCATTGCTTCGAGAAGGGCGGCTCGCGTTTCGCGTTGCGTGAGATTATTGTTTAGAAGATTGGCTTCCTGTGCCTTGACCAGTGTGCGGACTTGTTCGACCTGGCTTGGCATGGCCATGCCTTCTGCGGCCAGTGCTTCCAATTCATTTAAAAGTGCGCGTGCCTGTTGCAGTGCAGACTCAATCGCCGTTTGGGACTCCTCTTGGGAGAGGCAAGCGAAATATAGCGAAGTAACCTGAAGGCGTATCAAATCGCGCGTTCGGCGGGCGACAAGCTTGCTTATGCCTTCGTTCTTTTTGTATGCATCGTAAAGGAACCACGTTTCTGGCATAAAAATGGATTGCTGTGCGTTGATAGTCGTCGTTGTCACAGAACGGTCGGATGTGGGGTTATACCCGCCACCAGCCTTTACGGCCTGTTGCCGATTTCTGGTGTTATATGCGAACCCTACGTCTATCTGCGGCAAAAAATTGCTAAATGCGATCTTGCGGTCAAGGTTGGCCAGTCGCCTGTTGATGCGGGCCGTCTGGACATTGAGATTGTGCGAAAGCGCTATGCGGATGCATTCGTGGAGGTCGACTTTTTTGCCCGGCGGAAGTTCAGCTATCGTTTTCGCCATAAGCGCGTCGGGAAAAGATTCCGCATGTTCGCGGCGCATCTTGTCGAAATCCGGGCTGCTGCATCCAGCCAGTGCCAGCGTTGTCGCCAGTATCGCTATCAGCGCTGCATTTCGGAATTTCGCAAAAAGCGCATCATTCTTTCTGTCGATCACTCGTTATCCTCCGAGATGCTCGATTCAAAAATATCAAGCAGCCTCTTATATATGTTGAGAAGAAACTTCCTTTCTTTCGCCGTGAAGTGACCCACTATCCAGTTCATTTTTGTGTAGCGGTGGTGGAGATGTTCTTCAATAAACTTCTTTCCGGAGGGCGTCAGGGCGATTGCCAGCATGCGCCGGTCGCTGGGGTGTGGCTTGCGAATGATATGCTTGGCCTGTTCCAGCGAATCAAGGGCGCTCGTTATTGCGGAGCGGGTAAGGCCGACTTCATCGGCGAGATATGCCGGAGTTATAGGGGTGTCGTCATTATGGAAAATGGTTTCCATAATTTCTACCTGCCTCGGGGTCAGCCCCAAACCGGCCAGATCGTTTTCGATGGCTTGGTCAAGTCGATGATGAATCTGAGCCATCTCGAATCCATCGCGGAGTACCTTCAGGTTTATCCCGTCTATTTTGCTGGCAAATTCCAGTATCTTATGAATTGTGTTTCGGCTCGACATTGGTCGCACCTCCTATGCGGTCTCTTGCTTCGGCGGTGGATTATACACCATCGAACTATCGGGCGCAATACTTTTTTTCTTCTGCAGAGAAAAAAGATAATTGGGTGGGTTTATGCAATTTTTGTTAAAAAATTGAAAAAAATGTGTCGAATTGGATAAAGGAGAACTCTACAAGGTTCTACCAGGCATTTGGGCAATAGAATTTGCATTGCGGAGCATTCAGAATTTGTTGATCGCTTTGTGATGAATGTGCGTCAGGGAAGATGCACGAGTTGTACGTTTTCATGGAGGATAAAATGACCAGCAATCCAATGGCCGCGCTTGTTAAAGCAAGTATGCGCTCGACAGGAACCAGCAACATCCGGCCGATTCGCCGCACGCCTGTTATCGAACTCACAGGCAAAACCTTGCCCGGTGTGGAATCCAGCCCACTTTCAGATTGTGTCAGCGGGATTTTCGAGACCGGTGCTGTTGCGTCGCAGTATGAACTCAATCTTCAGGTACAACGATCCCTCGAAGGGGCGTTTGGGCAATCGCAAACCGACCGCTCTGATATGGCGTGCGCACATGCCGATCTGAATTCCTCGTTAGAGGTTCCCGGTCTTAATGGCGAAGAATTTACTTCTGAAAATGTTGCCGCCCGCATATCTGACTTTGCATTGAGGGCTTTTGGCACCGGCATTGGCAACGGCACAACCGAGGATACTTCCGCTTCACGCCAAGCCTATACCGACTACGTATCGCCTGTAATTGAGAAGGGTTTTGCTGCTGCAGAGGAAGTATTGGGCGAGACTTCTGGCGAGATAGCACAGGGCGTTGCCAGCACCCGCGCAATGGTCGGAGAGGCTCTCGGGCTATTTGTTGACGGTTCAACGGCTGCCGAGGAGTAGGGAATTCTTCATTTTTGGTTAATTAGTCCTAGGTTACACACACATATTCGCGGAGTTTTCCGCGTCCTCACGGTTCCTCTATGCCCATCAATTTTGCCTTGTTAAATCACTTCCTGACTGTTAAACTTCCGACTTAATCTCGCATCCCAAACAATGAATAAGGAGTTCCCTGTGCGCGTAGCAATGTATTACAGCAACGACGATATTCGTATCGAAACAATGCCCGTCCCAAAGGTCGGTCCCGGCGAAGTTCTGGTCAAGGTCATGGCGTCGGGAATTTGTGGCAGCGATGTGATGGAGTGGTATCGCAAGAAGCGCGCTCCGCTGGTGTTGGGCCACGAAATTGCTGGCGAGGTTGTCGAAATAGGCGAGGGCGTAAAGACCTGCAAGCTTGGCGACCGCATATCCGCATCGCATCATGTGCCTTGCAATATCTGTCACTATTGCACGACCGGCCACAAGACGGTTTGCGATACGTTGCGCAGCACCAATTTCGAGCCGG
>CAYSUZ010000260.1:0-3176 GCA_964434335.1 uncultured Planctomycetota bacterium
AGAAGTTATTTTGAATTCGAAAGCGACCTTTCCAGTTTCGTTGTAATTTTTATTGTGGCCGGCGCAGTTTTTGGTTTGGCGCTTGTTGTTATGATGGAAAAATTTGTGTTATCGCGCATAAGCAGGCTGAGCAAATCTGCTTCTGCGATTGCCCAATCACGAGACATGACGGCGCGTATTTCCTTGTCGGGTAACGATGAACTTGGTCGGTTGGCCAACGAGATAAACGTTATGCTTGAAGCGCTCGAAAAAAGCGAACAGTTGCAGGTCGCTAAGGAAGAGGCCGAAAAGGCCGCAGTAGGGCTGGCCAAAGAGAAGCAATTCTCCGAGAACCTGATTGAGACGGTGAACAGTTTTGTAATCGTGCTGGATTTGACCGGGCGGATTAATTTGTTTAACCGTTATGCCGAGAAGTTTTCTGGCTACCGGCGCGAGGAAGTCCTGGGGAAATCCTGGTTTGAGACCCTGGTGCCTATGCGTGATCGCAACAATATCCGCAGGCAGTATCAAGAAGCATGCGAGAGTAATAAATTTGACAGTCAAGAGGCGTCAATTCTCACCAAAAACGGAGAAGAGGCGTTGATTCAGTGGGAAAATTCGATTTTGCTCGGTGAAAGCGGTCAAAAAATCGGCACCCTCTCTATTGGTGTTGATGTTACAGAGCGCAGGCAGGCCGAGGCGCTAATCACACAAGCACACGAACAGAGCGAAAGTCTGAGCCATGAGCTGGCTACCAAAGTTAACGAACTCGAGCGTTTTAACAAAATGGCGCTCGGCAGGGAAAATAGAATCATCGAACTCAAACAGCAAGTCAATAAGTTGTGCGAGCAACACAACGAACCCAAAATATATAACGTAAGTTTTGCCGAATAACGGTTGTTTTGGTTGCCAGGTTGGCATTTAACTAATTGGAAAAGGTTGGGAGTCAAAATGAATAAGCTGAAAAACAAATCGCAGACCCGTAAGGGACGTAGCGCATTTTTTTGGCTGTTTGCAATGCTTATGTTTATCGTTGTTGTGCCGGTCATGTTGTTCACCATCTACCAGATTAGTTTTTCGCGGGATATCGTGTTTGCGGAGCGAGCCAACTATCTTCGAACTACCGCGACAAGCCTGGCACAGGGACTGGATATATCGATCGATGAGCATCGTTCTGATATCACAAGGCTTGCCGAAAACAACCTGCTAAAGGAATACCTGGCCGAAGAAAATGGTATCCAGCAAAATCCACAGGTACTCAAACTACTCCAGGATATCAATGCCGTAATCAATTACGATGTGTTGTACATGATGAATACCGAGGGCGAGTGTGTGACCTCGACCAACCCTTCCTTTGTCGGCAAGAATTACGGTTTCCGACCTTATTTCACCAACGCCAAGGCGGGAGGCAGCGGTTTTTACATGGCGGTTGGAGTTACCTCCAATGTCCCCGGATTCTATTTCTCCGCGCCTGTACATCACCAGGGCATTCTTAAGGGAGTGGTCGTTGGCAAATGCCGGATTAGCGATGTTGCCAGCAATTTCAATGAATTAGACGCTTCGAAGTCCATGAAAATCATGCTTGTTACCGAGGAAGGCATTATCATCGCCACAAACGAACCCTCCATGATGCTTAACAGTGTGGCAGCCTTGTCGCCGACTACAATTGAGAAATTGCAGGAAAGTAAGCAATTTGCCAAACGTTCGATTCCCTCGATTGGTTACGACAAATTATGGAAACAGATAAATTTAGGCAGCGAGCAACAGAAGATTGAATTTTCCGATACCGAGATGGATCGCACAGATATCGCGGTTTTCAAAGCGTTAAAAGGTACGCAATGGCGTGTTATCGTTACCGAAGATCAGCAGGTTTTGCTAACACACGTTAGAGTACAGATCACGGTGCTTATCATTGCGGGCGTAGTGGCATGCCTGGCGATTGCAGTGGGATCGTATTGTGCCAGCGAAATTATGTCTAAATCGATACGCAATGTATCCAAAATCATATCTCAGATAAGCACAGGCGATCATAGTGTGCGCCTGGAGCCGAAAGGCCCCAAGGAATTACGCAATATGTGCGTTGCCTTTAATCAAATGATCGACCGACTGGTTGATTCTCATCATCAGTTGCAGTCCGATGCTGCGGAATTGCTGGAAAAGAACACAATGCTTGCGGAGTCGGGCAAACGGCAAAAACTGATTTTCGAGAGCGCACCGATAGGCATGATAATGATCAATTCTCAAAAACAAATAGTAGAGGTAAATACGGCCGCGCTGGAACTCCTCAAGCAAGAGCAGGAAAATGTTCTTGGTAAGCAATGCGATGAGGTTTTTTGCACGGCTGATAAAGACCAGTGTCCTATTTTCAATCTGGGAGCCAAAACCGATCTTTCGGAACGGGTTGCCCTAAGACGGGATGGCAAACAAATACCGATACTCAAGAGCGTAGTCAGAATCGATCTTGATGGCGAAACCATGTTGATTGAAGCCTTTGTGGATATTAGTGATCGCAAAAAAGCCGAAAATGAACTCGAAACCGCTCTCACCAGTGTCGAAGAAACCTCGGAGGAACTGGCCCAGAAGGTTCGGGAGATAGAGCATTACAATAATGCAATAACCAAAAGGGAAGAAAAAATGGAAAATTTGAAAAATGAAGTCGAGATGTTGCAAAACAAACTCGGAGAAGCACACGAAAACTCCGATTCTAAAACATTCTCAGAAGACATATAGCAATGCAGGCGGACAAGCAACAATCAACGAATTTTGGCGAAAGCCGAGCGGCGCAGGTATTTGTAGAGCGCAACAAGGCCTTTCGTGTCATATTCGACACGGTAATCAATATTGCTGGTGCTTCGAACGACGCTGTATTCCCGCTGCTATGCAAGAATCTGCGCAACTTGTGTAACGCCGAATATGTCGAACTGGCAACATGCGATACCGCAAGCCAGCGCATTGTGCTCAAGGCGGTAGACAGCGCCCACGAGCCAGATTGCCAGGAAGTTAGAGGTGTTCTTGAGCAGTCTACTTGCGTGACGGATCATGTGCTGGGTGAGTTTAGCCAGGAAGCCTTTGCGGTTTTCGACCGCCCATTTAGTTTGGGAAGTCTGGCTACCGGACAGGAGTCGAAAGCATATAAATCCGGTAATGACGCGCAAATCTTTAAAATATCATGCAAATCTTCCGAAGGCGATCTGATA
>CAYSUZ010000261.1:0-3176 GCA_964434335.1 uncultured Planctomycetota bacterium
GATAATTACCGCGAGGCGATGTACTTCTCGAAGGCAGACGACGTCAACCTCGCGCTGAAGCCTATGAACTGCCCGGGCACACTTTTGATATACAATACTGCAGTTCATTCGTATAAGGAACTGCCGATAAGACTCGGCGAATTGGGCCAGGTGCATCGCTACGAGATGAGCGGCGTTATGCAAGGCCTGTGGCGCGTACGCGAGTTTACTATCGACGACGCGCACATATTCTGCACACCTGAGCAGATGCTCGACGAGGTCAAAGGCGTAGCGGATCTCATCGACAATTTGTACAAGAGTTTCGGGTTCGATAATTATTTCGTCGAACTCTCCACGCGGCCAGAAAAATCGATCGGGTCGGACGCGATGTGGGAACTGGCGGAAAACTCGCTGATTACCGCGCTCAAGGACATGAACATCGCCTACAAAGTTAGCCCGGGCGAAGGCGTTTTTTACGGGCCAAAAATTGACTTCCACGTGCGCGACTGTCTAGGCAGGACGCACCAGTGCGGAACAATACAAGTAGACTTTAACTTCCCGGAGCGGTTTGATATGACGTACGTCGGGCCGGACAACGCACCGCACAGACCGGTGATGATTCACCGAGCGGCGCTGGGGAGTTTTGAGCGTTTCATCGCGTTCCTTATCGAGCACTACGCCGGGAAATTCCCGACATGGCTATCACCCGTTCAGGCCACAGTGCTGCCGATAACAAGCGCGTTCGACGAATACGCCTGCGAAGTCAGAGATGCTTTGGACAAAGCTGGCGTGCGAGTTGAGGCGGATCTGCGCAACGAGAAAATCGGGCACAAGATTCGTGAAGCCACAATACAGAAGACCCCGTACATGCTCGTCATAGGCGAGCGTGAACAAAAGGCCCGTGCGGTAGCCGTGCGGACCAGAGAGGGCGTCGACTTGGGCGCCAGGCCTCTTGAGGATTTCGTAAAAGACATACTCAGGGAAATCGAAACAAAATCCCTTCAGGGGAGGTAGAGTTATATCTAACCAATTGAGAATTAACAGTCGCATCCGTGCTTCCCAAGTTCGCGTTATAGGCGCGCAGGGAGAGCAATTGGGCATAATGGCCAGCAAAGATGCTTATATGACCGCCCAACAGGAAGGCTACGATTTGGTTGAAGTGGCTCCCGATGCCAAACCGCCTGTGTGTAAGTTTCTGGATTACGGTAAGTTTCAGTACCAACAGAAAAAACGATCGCACAAGCCCGGCACGACTCATCACAAGACAAAGATGAAGGAAGTCCGACTGACACCGCAAATCGACCCGCACGATTTGAGCATTAAACTCAAAAAAGTGCGCGAATTGCTGGGCAAAGGTGACAAAGTTACAATCTCGGTGCGCTTTCGCGGCAGACAAATGCGCCATCGAGAAACCGGAACCCAATTAATGCAAAGAATTATCGAAGAGATGGGCGAATACGCAAAAGTCGATCGTCACCCCTCTTTTGAGGGCAGAAGACTTTCGATGGTCTTTACCCCACTCTCTAATAAATAGCAGCAAAACTGTGTTTCTTTACATCACCGAAAAGTGGTGAGAATTCTTTTTTGTTTTCTGAGCGAGATTTACAATGCGAGGTCGCAAAACGAACAAAGGTGCCGCCAAGAGATTTAAGATCACTGGCAGCGGCAAGGTAACGCGCTACAACGCTGGTTCGGGACATATCCGATCTAAAAAATCGAGCAAGCGCAAAAGAAATATGCGTAGGCGCAGTCTAGTCGACAGCACAATGGCTCCGATGATAAAAGAGTTGTTGGGCAAGGGCTAACGCATTAAACAAGTATATACGGAGAGTATATAATGCCAAAAGTAAGAAGCAAAGTCGCAAGGCATAAGCGTCGCAAGAGAGTGCTAAAAGAAGCCAAGGGCTACATCGGTGGTCGGTCGAAACTGTATCGCACCGCCAAGGAAACGGTCATGCGCGCCAAAGCTTTCGCTACGGCTCACCGCAAAGACCGCAAGGGCGATTTCCGCAGGCTGTGGATTACACGCATCACCGCAGCATGTCGCGCCGCCGACACGTCTTACTCCAAGTTCATCAAGGCGCTCAAAGATGCCAATATCGAACTCGACCGCAAGATTCTGGCGGAACTGGCGATAAACGATCCAGAGACTTTCGCCAAGCTCATCGAGATCGCAAAGCAGCAAATGAACTAAACAAACGTATGATTCAAAAGGTGCCCCACTAATGTGAGGTGCCTTTTTGTTAAGCAAATCGTACGCGGTTTTTCGTTGGCGAACCGCAGGTTTTTGCTAAAATGCGCTATCGTAATCAACCTTACAACATTTCAGGAGACTCACAATGAATGAAAAGGTCAGAGAAGTCATAGAAAAAATCCGTCCCATGCTTCAGGCGGACGGCGGCGATATCGAATTTGTGGACTATGTCGATGGCATCGTCAAGGTTCGGCTCAAAGGCGCGTGCAGCGGCTGTCCGATGTCAGCCATGACACTCAAAAACGGCGTCGAAGCCAAACTCAAGGAAGAAATCCCTGAAGTCAAGGGTGTCGAACAGGTCGCCTAACAATCGATCTTCAGAATATTATTTTTAACATAATTACGAGCAGGTTACTGGCCTGCTCGTTTTTTTGGTATAATTCGCGCTATGAAAAAAATCGGCATCACAACCACTATCCCCATCGAGGCGGTATACGCCGCTGGCTGCGTGCCAGTCGACCTTAACAACCGCTTCGTCGCCTCGTCCGATCCAGCCGCGCTAATCAGAACCGCCGAGCATGAAGGCTGGCCGCGAAACATGTGCGCGTGGGTCAAGGGCATCTACGGCACCGCCCTGCAAAGCAACGACATCGACACCGTCATCGCCGTAACACGCGGCGATTGCAGCAACACCGAGGCGCTGATGGAGACGCTGCAACATCGCGGCATCGCCGTCATCCCCTTTGCCTACCCACACGACCGCGACGCTACGGCACTGGAAGCCGAGACGCGCAAACTCGCGAAAACACTCGGCACGACGTGGGAGGCAACTCTGGCGGTGCATGAGAAGATGAAGCCGGCGCGCGAAAATCTTATCGCCATCGACGAGGCAACCTGGCAAACGGACGCGATTTCGGGCGAGGAGAATTTTTCGTGGCTAATTTCGTCAAGCGATTTCGAGGGCGACCCGGGGGCATTCACAAAACGCAGCGGCGAATTTTTG
>CAYSUZ010000262.1:0-3168 GCA_964434335.1 uncultured Planctomycetota bacterium
TGTTACGTGAGTCTTGATTACGGCAAGAGGAGCGCGCAATTATTCAAGCCTTGCGAATCGATCTGCGACGGTACATTTGATATCGAGAAGTTTCTCAGCAAGACCGATCTGAGCAATGTCAAAGATCTGCGCGACATTGTTTTCAAGGATTTTGTTGCTATCGAAGAGGTTCCCATGAATCAGGCCGACCAACTTGAAAGCGAGCTGGGCGCTTTCGTTAAGTGCGCTCGTGAGGGTTGCAAACCGCTGGTTTCGGGCGAAGACGGTTTGCTGGCGCTGGAAGTGGCCGAGCAGATTGTTGAGGCGATCCGCAGTCATAAGTGGGCAGACTAAGGCGCTGTGAAGAAATTTAAGGATAAATCGTGGCATCTACCTGAGGTGGACCCTGCCAAACATATCGTGGTGCTTGCGGGCGAACACTCAGGCGATATGCATTCCGCCAAACTCATCTCCGAACTCAAAACACTCAATCCCGAACTGACTTTTTCGGGGCTGGGCGGCGAGATGATGGTTGCACAGGGCATGACGCTGCTCGGCGATCGCACTGATCACGTTGCGATGGGGATTGTGGGGCTGGCCAGCGTGATTCGCCATCATGCCAAACTGCTCTTTGGTGTGGTGCGCATGATTCAGCGCATGCGACCTGCCGCAGTGATCCTTGTAGACAGCCCCGACTTTAACCTGCGCGTTGCCAGTCGCATCCACGCTCTCGGCATTCCGGTGTATTACTATATCACGCCGCAGATATGGGCATGGCGAAGAGGCCGGATAAAACAAATCAAGAAATTCATCGACGTTGCTTATTGCCTGTTCGATTTCGAAAAAGAATTGTTCGACGAGGCGGGCATAGATACAGAATGGATCGGTCACCCCTTAGTAGAGATCATTGCCAATCGCCAAGCCCGCGATCTGCGTGCGGATTTGGGCCTTGCGCCCGACAAAAAATTGATAGGGCTGCTGCCCGGTAGTCGCAAAAGCGAGATTCGATACCTTGCGCCGGCTTTGGCCGGAGCTGCTGAAATCATCCGACGAAAACGCGACGATACTGAATTTGTCTTCAGTCGTGCGCCCGGAATTCCTGCTGATTTTTTGGCGCAATTTATGGGCGAGACAAATTTTCGCGTGATTGAAAACCGCTCACAGGATATTATGGCTGCATCCGATGCGATAATAGTTGCCTCGGGAACTGCTACGCTTGAAGCCTCTTTGCTCGATGTACCGATGGTGGTTGCCTACAAGACCTCGCTGTTGTGCTATTGCGTGCTGATCAGGATGCTGAAAATCAAAAATTTCTCCCTGACCAATATTGTGGCGCGGCGGCGGGTGGTTCCGGAAATGATGCAGGGCTACTGTAATCCCGAAGCAATCTCCAAAGAAGTTTTGCGCTTGCTTGAAGGCGACAATCTTGCCCGGATGCGCGAAGATTTGGCTGAAGTGCGCCAACACCTCGGCGAGCCAGGAGCAGCTGCGCGTGCGGCGGCCTCAATGTTGAAACGACTGGGCCTGACGCCTAAAACCTTAGAATCATAAACACAAATCCCCGCACTCTTCGACAAATATTTCCTGCCAAAAATCACAAAAAACGTCCGTGCTGGGGCTGTGCCTGCGAGGTGGGGGGGGGGCTGGCTTGGACCGTAACCTACATATTCCAGGGCGGTTAGGCCAAACAAAAAACGGACAACACAACCTTAAGGTTACATTGTCCGTACATATTTAACCCTTAATACAACGTATGCTGGAAATTATTTTGGAAATTATTTTCAGGGATCGTAATAGCGTGTTATTTGCGCAAAAGTGCTAGACGATTACATCGATATCGCTGCCATCTTCGGGGGTGCTGAAATTTTCGGTTTCTTCGGCTTGCTTGTGTTCTTTAAGTCGTTTGCGGGCCTGGTCAAGCGACTCATCAAAATTTTGCCCGTGGCTGCCGTCTTTGTCGACGGCAATAACGGTTTTGCCTTCGGTATGCTGGGCTTCTTCTACCTGGGCTTGTGCATGCAGGGCGCGGTTTTTCTGGCGGATGCTCAATTCCTCGCGACCGGCCTGGTCGACGGCTTGAAAAATCGCATAGGCATCCTGTGCGAACTGAACACGCAGCAAGGTATTGGCGAGATTGATTGCTTCTCCTGACATTTGGGTTCCTTCCCGTAAAAGCTATTCAGGAGTCAAACTATTCAGGGTCGTGCCCTGAGGAGCAAAATGTGTTTGTTGGTTATCGAATTTCAACTGTGTGCATTCTTGATATCATCGTCCCAGTAATATCAGCAGGATCAGGCCGATTATTATTTGCACGATAATTGAACCAGCCGAAATTATTACGGCGTACATTGCTTTTTGCGACTTTTTTTTGTCGGGCACAAGAGAAGGATGCGATATTGCCGAAAATCCCCAAAACAATGCGATAATTGATATCACGATTCCAATAGCAGGGATCAGTCCGATCAGCGCCCATTTGAAAGCCCGGGTTGAGTAATCGGGGGTGTCGTTGGTGTGCGATATCCTATTGAATTGGGCGGCGACTTTTTCGGAATTCTCGTCCGCCGCATTGATAGCGCTTATGGTCGATTTTCTGCATTCGTCGCAGTAGTATATTCCCATGTGATGCGTCAGGCATTTTAGACAGAAGGCCCTTGAACACATTTTGCATATGCGAAAGGCTACTTTGTCGGGATGGTTGACGCAAGGCTCGTTTTTGTCGTGTGGTATTTGCGACGAGGCTTCCTGTGGCGGCGTAGCCTGGCTCTGCGCTTCGGGCGGCATGTCCTCAAGTGGATTCGTTTTTTCGTTTGTGTCGTTTTTCATTTGTAAAACCTGTTATTTTTTATTGGTTACCAGACAATCCTGTTTTTTGCCGTTGTTTCTGATCATCACGCACGTTTTATACGGATAGGCTTTTTTTACGGCATCGAGAAGCATTCTTGTGGTTCTCTCTTCGCATGAACCGAGATTTATTATCGTATTGTATCGGGTTATTGCGATGTTTGTTATGTCCCTGTCGATCGCCTTGGCTTCGGCGGTAAGCTTCGATAGAATGAACTTGCGTGTCTGTTCGATTTCGGCTGGCGTTGCGAGTTTGGCTTCGGCGGTAAGTTCGCTGATGCCCAGCGCTACCGCTACGAGACTCAGTGGCAAAAATGGTATTTTGTTGTTGGAGTCTTTGGCAGCAAA
>CAYSUZ010000263.1:0-3153 GCA_964434335.1 uncultured Planctomycetota bacterium
TGTTAAATCTGTTCTTGTTGTTATCCGTGACGTAACGGAGCAGGAGGGCTTGTTCGACACTATTGAGCGAGCAAAGCTCGAATGGGAACGCACTTTTGACACGATGCACGATTTGGTCTCGGTGTACGATTCGAATCATTGCGTTATTCGCGCAAATAGGGCGCTGGCTAGAAAACTCGACATCCCGGTGCAAAAAATAATTGGGATGAAGTGTCATGACATTTTCCACGGCAAGAGCGAGCCGGATCCGGATTCATGCGAGATTCGAGCCTTGCGCAGTGGTGGGACGCATCACGAAACTATCGAAGACGAAAAACTGGGGCACCTTTTCATAACTGTTACTCCGCTGCTCGACAAACACGGCGATCCGACTGGTTATATCCATGTTGCACACGACGTGACCGAGCAAAAAAATCTTGAGAACCAGCTCCAGCGCGCGCAGAGGATGGAAAATTTAGGTACGCTTACCAGCGGCATCGCGCATGATTTTAACAATCTTCTTGGCGGGATGCTTGGGTACGCGAAGCTTGCCAAGACTCACGCCGGAGTCAAAGAGCGCGTGCTTAAGGATATCGAAACGATTGAGGACTGCGCCCGCCGCGCCACAGAGTTGACGCAGCAGTTGTTGTCGTACAGTCGCAAGGATAAGCCCAAAATGCGCATTCTGACGCTGAAGAAGACAATTCAGCAGGTGCAGCGCATGATCGAACGCACGATGGACAAATCCATTGCAGTGGCGGTGCTTATCGAGGATGATCTTCAGCCTGTCAACGCTGACGAAGGCCAGATTCACCACGCGATACTCAATCTCTGCATTAATGCGCGTGATGCGATGCCTGAGGGTGGACAGATAACGATCCGGGCCAAGAATGAGACAATCGCCACCGATGCCTCCGTTGCCGACTTGATTGATGACTGGGAGAAGAAAACAGTTATTGGCAAGGGCGATATCAAGGTTGGAAATTACGTTCATATCAGCGTCTCCGACACCGGCACCGGTATCAATCCCGATATAGCCGAGAAAATCTTTGACCCATTCTTTACCTCCAAAGGCGAAAACGAAGGCACTGGGCTGGGCTTAGCGATTATCGAGAGTACGATTGCAAAGCACGGCGGCTACGTTGTTGTCGAGAGCAGGTTAGGCGAAGGCACGACTTTCCACCTATATCTTCCGCAGGCAGGGCAAAGCACCACGCTGGCTCCTGTGGTAAAAGAAGAGTCTGTGGCCCCAGGTATCGAGAACATCATGGTTGTCGATGACGAGAGCATCATTCTCTCGTTGGTGGGCGATGCTCTAAAAGACGCTGGATATAGTTTGCAATATGCGTCTTCTGGCGCCGAGGCCGTTTCAATTATCAACAACAATCCTCACAAGACAGATCTTGTTATAATGGACTACGCTATGCCCGTGATGGACGGCAACAAGGCCTTTGATAAGATTTCGGATATTGACCCAGATATAGCCGTTATCATTATCAGCGGTTACAATTGCGAGGGCAAGGTACGCGAACTTGTCGAGAGAGGTGTGGACGGGTTTTTGCAGAAACCGTTCTCGCCCGAGCAACTCCAACGCACGGTGCGCAACGTTCTCGATCGCAAGAAATCGAGCCGCTCCAGCCAATAACTACTCTTGCCTACCCCAGCTACTGCGCTATAATACGCCCTTCAATCAATTAATTTTTCAGAGGCGAATTATGGCAATATATTCATTCGACGACAAAGCGCCGCAGATTGGCAAAGGCTCTTTCATTCATCCGACAGCAGACGTCATCGGCGACGTGAAGCTTGGTGAGAATACCTTCGTCGGGGCCGGCGCGGTTATGCGCGGCGACTACGGCACGATAGTAGTTGGCGATAATTGTTCTATCGAGGAAAACTGCACTATCCACGCCCGTCCTGGTGAAATATGCACTTTGGGCGACTGGGTTACGGTTGGTCATGCGGCAATCATACATAATGCCAAAATCGTTGGCGACTATGCTGTGCTTGGCATGGGGTCTATAACCAGCGATTACTCCGAAATAGGCGAATGGGCGGTTGTGGCCGAGGGTGCGGTTGTGCGCAACAGTCAGAAGATACCCGCCGAGACCATCGTTGTTGGAATTCCCACACGCGAAGTTGGCAAGGTTGACGAGGCCTTCAAAAAACAGTGGACGATCTTCAAACAGAATTACGTTGATCTCGCCAACACCTATCCACAGCGCATGAAGCGGATTGACTAGAGGTGTTTTGACGGTCTCGTTATGTTGTGCTACAATTAGCGCGAGGCGGAACGGACGGTCGCTTCGCCGAAAGGCGCAGAGGAAAGTCCGGGCTCCACAGAGTACGGTGGTGGGTAACGCCCACCGCATCGGCTGTAATGGCCGTTGTAGGGAAAGTGCCACAGAAAATATACCGCCGGGTTTCGGCTCGGTAAGGGTGAAAAGGCGAGGTAAGAGCTCACCGCGTCCCGCGTAATCGGGGCGGCATGGTAAACCCCACCGGGAGAAAGTCCAAATAGGAAAGGACGACCGCAAGGTCGGCGATGCTGCTCGTGTCGCGATCCTTCGGGATTGCACTTTCGGGTAGGGCGTTAGAAGCAATCGGTAACGGTTGTTGTAGAGAAATGATCGTCACCCTTCGGGGGACAAAACCCGGCTTATAGTTCCGCCTCGTTTGAATTTTGGATTGTGTCAGAAGGTATCGCGGTATATGCGGTGTTTTTTGTAGGGGTGCGAGCCGAACGCAAGCATCAGATTATTAACCACTTCATTTTTTTCAAGTATCCAGCCAAAGTCCGCTTTATTTATATTGTGCGTGGCGGCATTCTCGCGGGAACGCTGTGTCAGCAGCGCATCGACGCCTTTGCGCCTGTGTCCCTTAAGCACACCCATCACTAAAACTCTCACGGCGTCGATATGTTTCATGCCGAAGATTAATTTGAGAAACCCAAACGGAAAAAGGCGTCCGTTCATTTTACGCAATATTTGATTGATGTCGGGCAAGGCCAGCAGGAATCCGACTACTTCGCCTTTGTACTCGGCGACGAGGATGATGTCTGCTATTGCGATCTGTTTGAGTTGTCGGCCCATTTGGTGAAATTCGTTGCGGCTCATTGGAGCAAAGCCCCAGTTATCTTCCCATGCGGAATTGTAGAGACTGTAGATGCCTTCG
>CAYSUZ010000264.1:0-3144 GCA_964434335.1 uncultured Planctomycetota bacterium
GTGATGTATGATGTGCTTGCGCAGACGACAGGGTTTGCCGATATTCGTGACAAAAGCGAAATCGAACAATCGGATGCGATTGATACGGAATACAAAATATCCCTCTCCGCCCTTCTGGGCCGCACTGATGAGGATCACTTTCTTTTGCCCGATAGCGCGGGGACAGTCGCAACGGCGATTACGGCCAAGTTTTTTACGCTCAGGCGCGTAGCTATTCGGCCAAAGGCGGATTTGGCGGGCGAGGAGCAGGCGCAAATAAAGGCCGCGTTAGAATCGATCAACGTATATTATTTGTGTTCCGGGGGTAAGGGCAAACAGCGGATAATTGCTTGTTTTGTGGGCAAAGACGATGCTGTCCTCCGCAAAGCGGCCATGGAGATTGTGATTACATACGGTCGTCTGGGCGCCGTCATAAGCCGCAAAAGTTCGCAAGAGGCCCGCTAGCGCAGGTTTAATTCATCCCGCCGGTAAAATACGGAATCTCCACGGAATTCGCAGCCCAGTCCCCTGCCAGCCAGTATTTATCCCACTTGCCCTCGTTTGCCTTTACCGCGATAAGTATTGCATAAATCACTGCGCCCACACCCAGCAGCGGCAGCAAGCAGAAACCTATAAAGATGAGCATCGTAATTGCAAGAAATATCATTGCGGCTTTGTTGCGGTTTTGGCACGAAAGTCGCTTTTGCTAAAGAAACCCAAAACCATATCCGATGTTATGTACTGGTAATCCACCTGTATTTTCAAGTATTTTCATATAACTTTGATGCCAGGATTATGGAAGACAAAGACATGAATAAAACAGACGAGAATTCCGCAAGCGAAGTCGAAAGTCATCGCGAAGTTGCCGATCTATCGAAAAAAGCCAACGAACTGCTTAAATCCGGTGATACGGCAAAGGCCAAAGAAACCTTCCTCGAAGCGTATAAACTCGACGACGGTAATCCGTACGTTCTTGTGGGGCTAGGTGATATCGCCCGCAAGGAAAGGGATTTCCGAAAAGGCGTTGAGTATTATGCAAAAGTCTTGGAGCATGAATCGTACAACGTTTTTGCATTGCGCGGCATAGGCATAGCCTATCGCGGAATGGAAGATTACGAAAACGCGATCAAATACTGGGAACAGTATATTGATCTCAACGAAAACGACTACCTTGTCCTAACCCGGCTGGGCGATTCATGCAAAAAAATCGGCCGGTTCAAGGATGCCGAAAAATACTATCTCAAAGCGCTGGAAGCCTCTGTTGGCGACAAGTACATCTATCTCGGCCTCGGCGACCTGTACTACAAAATGGACGAAGCCGACAAAGCCATCGAGTACTGCAACAAATTGCTCGAGATCGACGATAAATTCATCAACATACTCACAATGGTTGGCAACCTTTTCCGCCGCAAACGCGACTTTATCAGCGCCCTGCCTTATTACGAGCGTGCTCTCGACCAGGACAACCGCAATATCTATGCTATGTTCGGCATTGGCGACTGTCTGCGCGGCCAGGACGACATTAAAGGCGCAATCGTGTGGTGGGAGAAGATTATCCGTATCGACCCCAAAAACCTTAACACACTCGCGCGACTGGGCGATGCGTATCTCAAAAACGACGAAATAGCCAAAGCCAAAGCCTGTTACGAACGTGCCACGGAAATATCCGAACACAAATACGCGTACATGGGTCTGGCCAAGATACTGCGCATGGAAGGCAACGACGAGGCCGCGGTCGATATCTACAAAAAACTTCTTGGCCGCGAAGGCATGAAGGAAGATCGCGTACTCAAGGAACTCTACGAAACCAAACAACACATGCGTGCAAACGAAGCAGATCAAGGGGCTGATGAGGGCGAATAAAACGCGATAGGAAGAGCAAGCAAAGAGGAAGTACGGTATGCAAAGTATGGGTGAAAAAGGCGGGCCTTTTGGCCCGCCTTATTTTTTGTCGCGATTACACCTTGATTACGGTTTGAATAGTTTCGTTGCAGGATGATCGAGAGTCCACTTAATCGTAAACAAAAATCCCGCCCAATTTTCCTGGCAAACCTGCTCGACTTCGCTGTAATCGACCTTGAAGCCCTTGCCAGAGATGTAGAGCGCCTCACGACGGCCCACAAAAGTGCCCTCGTTGGGCGATAATTCCACTGCCAGCGCCCACATCCCGTATTGATAGTACATCGTATCGATCGAACCGCCCGTGCTTACCGTGGAGTACAGCGAGGCGCACTGATCGGCCTTGTATTTGAGCGGGAAGGGAACACGCAGTAGATCTTTGGCCAGCGAAAGCAGTTTGATCTTCTTAATCTCGCCGCGTTTGTCGTTGATGGTATTCGCCATCCCCTCCGCAAGCTCTTTATACGCCTCTGCATCCTGCGGCGGCTCGGTCGAGAATGCTGCCGGATAGAGAATCAACTCGCTAAAAGAATGGTAGTCCAAAAACATCCTGAAATTCCTGCCGGGAGCCTCGACCAGATTCAATATCGTCTGAATTTCGGGTTCGGTGCTTGCGGGCGCGAAATGATTTTTCCCGTCGGAATAACCTCGATACCAGCGACTGCTGGGATCATCGCTTCCGCCGACGCTTAACGCAAACCCCTTATTTTCGGGGTCTTCCAGCCGCCACTTATAAGGATAATTGCGGTTGAGATCGATGCCGTAGAGGTCTTCTCCGAAAAAACGCCGGTTTTTGCGCCAATTTCGCTCTTCGCTGCGGCTATACTCGTAGCCGTCGGCGTTTACGAGCGGAACGAACCAGATATTCGCTTTCTTGAGCAGCTTCTCCATCTCCGAATCGGGCTTGCATTCTGCGACCGTGTTTTCGGCCAGAAAACGCACGACTTCTATGCCGATCCACTCGTTAGCGTGCAGACCGCCCGTGAGAAGTATCTCCAATTTTTGTGCGGAGTTTGTTTCGTCCTGATCGAAGCCAATCGAGATCGCGCGGATCTCGCGGCATTCCCATGTTTTGCCGATGCAATGAATTTTGGCGATGTCGGGGCGCGCTTTGGCGAGCTTTTCAAGCCGATCAAGCGTCTGGCAATACGAAAGATACGGATCCTCGTTCGTCGGGTTCAGCGGCGTCTTGGGAATGCACGATGCGGTTGTGACCAATAAAAATAACGGCAGGAACAAGAAAATTTTTTGCTTCATTACGCTCTC
>CAYSUZ010000265.1:0-3139 GCA_964434335.1 uncultured Planctomycetota bacterium
GACATCAACGCCGATGGCGACGATGACGACGAAAATGAAGGCACCCCGCAACTATATAGAGTAGAGGTATTTTACAACGGCAATTCGCTGCTGCGCACCTATCGCGCCGCACCGCCACAGTTCTATTACTCAGGCGCGGGTACACAATAACCCTTTGACAGTGATATCATGACTAAAACAAAAACACATAGCCCACTGGGATCGCAGAAAGGCAGCGCACTGATCATAATGATGTGCATTGTCATGCTGCTAAGTGCGCTGATGTTCCTTTTCGTCGGCAGAACCGGTGCCGAGATGCGACAGCAACGCATAAGCACCTGTGCGCAACAGGCCCGGTGGGAAGCCAACGGCCAGGTGAATATCGCTATGTTCAAAGTATGCAAGGCCACCTATGACATCAGCGGCCACAACCAGGTACTGCACGACAACGCCAACACCGGCAGCCCAATACCCGGCACCACCGTCTACGTCACCTCGATCGCTGGTACCGAAAGTTGGTACAAACTCGAAGCTCGAGTTATGTCAGGCTCAAATCTGCATCGCATCAGCATCAACGTCTGCGAAAAAGACTCGATGGCGCGTTTCAGCCAGTTCTGCCTATCGCACGATATCGACGTGCCTGAAAATATCGGCGGCGACATACACTCCAACTCCCGGATACACTTCTGGAGAACCGATCTTGTCTTACCGGGCAACGTAACTTCGGCAAGCAATTTCTTCTTCCACGATAACCCATTAAACAACATAAACGTACTGCAAATGCTGCAAGACCACGTGGAATACATAGGCTTTCCAGACTTATCCTACGTTTATGGGCTAGCCACAGCCCCGTACTTAATAAATACAAACAACGGTTACGCCGAAATTAAGCTAAAAAAAGATTCTGTCGAAATCAAGATAAATGGCGGCAACAAAAACAACTATCCACTGCCAGCAAACGGCGTGATACTAGTTGATGGCGACACCTATATCAAAGGCAAGCTCAACGGACGACTGACGGTCTTTTGTGTGGGAAACATTAAAATAACTTGTAACCTGCAGTACGTCGACTCCAATGACAAAACCGCGTACAAACACGGAACCATGCACGATGAAGCCTACATACCCAACCCCGATTACACCGGCGAATCATGCTTGGGACTAGTCGCCTTGAACAATATCGAGATTGCCTCTGACGCCCCGAATTCCATCGAAATCAACGCCTTAACATTCTCACTGCTGGGACACGTCGGCATCGCGGGATACGATTTGCACGCCATTACAGGCGCGTTAATTGCCTACAATCCCGATTTCGAAAAAAACAGCATCCGTCATCTGGGTTCAATTATCTCAAACCAAAAGAGCGTCTACGGAATATATTTCTTCTCCTCTCTGGTCTCGGGCTTTGCTAACCGCAAACTCGTCTACGACGACAAGGCTGGCCTCAGGCCGCCACCATACTTCCCAGCGCTGCAAAGGCCAAAATTCAACGGCTGGGAGGTGATCAGATGAGTCAACGAACACACAACCGCTCGCCGTTGCGCAACCAGTCCGGCTATTCGCTGGTCGAAGTCATGATCGTAACCTCGATCCTGGCAACGATATTCGTATTGATCTTCTCGACTACCGACGTGATGACACGCTCGGCTAACGCTGGCCGCGAAAAGCTCAACGCACTCTCGGACTCGGCCCTCGCTGCCGAATACATCTCCAGCGAACTTATGGGCGGCTCGACCGCCAGCCCCAACAATTACTCGATCTCCGAAGACGGCACGCAACTACAATTCTACAAAATAAAAGACTCCGTCGTAAAAAGCGGCGATGTTGTGCCCGTCGTTAAAGGACCCGTCATCTACAAATTCGAAGGCGGAAAACTCTATCGCCTACAAGACATCTCCTCCCCGCTCGACGGAAACTACGACCAGCCCGGCGAGAAAAAAACCCTATGCAGCAACGTAATCGCCTGCATTTTTTCAGTCAGCAATTCCGGCGCATTCGTCACCACCTTCAGCGTGCGCTACGCCGCCAACAAACAAGCCCCCATCATCAGCAAAACTGTTACCGTCAAACCGATGAATAACTTCATCCGCTAGAAACAGTTAGCTGCCTATCTTCAAATAAAAGCAAAAATTCCCAACAAATTTTTGAAGAGATACGCTGTTCTTTCGTCGAAATATGTAGTAAAGTATTTACGGTGTTTTTTGATCCGCAACCGAGGAGTACAACGATGAAAGCGATCAGAATATTATTCCTGCTGGCGATACTACCGCTAGCAGCAACCCTCTTCGCCGGCTGCCAGACCGACCTTATTACCGGCAAACAAGAACTCAACTTCTACAGCATCGAAGACGACATCCGGCTCGGTCAGGAATATATGGAGCAATTCCTCGAGGCCAGCCGCAAAGAAAACTGGATGCCCAACGACGAAGAGTCCTGGGCGATGCAGCGCAAATGCACAGAGATCATGGCGCGCCTCGCGCCGCTCTCGCACGCGCCCGACATTTTCCCCTGGAAAATCTACTACACCAACAACCCCACGCCCAACGCGTTTTGTTTGCCCGGCGGCCAGATGATGGTCTTCAAAGGTCTCTTCAAGCGCTTTAATCCCGAGACCGGACTGGTCAGCATCGCAAACGAAGAGGCCGAACTCGCCGCAGTCATTGCCCACGAGATGGCCCACGCCTGCGCGCGCCACGGCACCGAAAATGTCAGCAAGGCATACATCGGCCAGATAGCTCTACTCGCCGTCATGGTCGGCGCGGCTGGCAGCGGCGATTCCTCCTCCGCCCAAACTGCCGACGCTATGAACAAAGCCCTCGCCGCACTGTTTCCCGCATTCTCGCGCCAAAATGAAGAGGAAGCCGACATCCGCGGTACAACCTACATGGCCATGGGCGGCTACAACCCACAGGCCGCAGTCGATATCTGGCAGCGCTTGGCTATCGAGCATCCTGGCAATACATCCATGTACGACTCGCACCCCCACGCCAGCGAGCGCGCAAAGTACCTGTCCGAACACATGCCGGGATACAAGCAAATATATGTTAAGGCTCTCACCGGCACCGACTACTCCCTGCCCGACAACAAGGCCACCGTATTCGAATACATGGGCAATCCCGACAAAAAACCCACAATAATGCTCACCAAACCCGGTATCCCC
>CAYSUZ010000266.1:0-2003 GCA_964434335.1 uncultured Planctomycetota bacterium
TATGTTGTAGTTTCTGACAGAATAAAAGGCAGCAAAACGCGGAAATACACCTATTGCAATACCCGCTTGCTGTCGCACAAAAGGTGCGAGGGCGCGGCGCTCATCTGTGGCACAAGACTTCGGACATACCTGTTATCACAAGGTTTCGCCGATGGCCCTCTCCAAAACTCACTCTTTTTCGACATGTGATTTTGGGCTTTTACTGCATACCAGCCCGTAGCGGATGGCATCCTGGGGGCAAACGTTGAGGCAGCGAGCACAACTAAAGCAGTCGGCGGGCAGTGCCTTGCCGGCGACACGATCCTTGGCGGCATCGAGCGGGCAGGCGGCAATGCAGGCACCGCAGTTGTTGCAGCGGTCATGGTCGATCTTCACGCGGAATATGCTGAGTCGTTCGAGAAACCAACTTATGAAGCCGAAGGGGCAAATGAACTGACAGAAGGGCCGGTAGAAACCGAGGGACACTACGAGCATCACCACTATTGTCGCGCCAATCGAAACCGTTTCGATGTCGAGATTGAACAGGTTGAAGGGGTTGAGTAAATGGTAGATAACAAAGCCCTCGCCCGGGCCGAGGACGCCGAAGAGCAGCAGCATCGCAACGACAAACAGCGCGCCGCGAATAGTGTTCGATATTATAAATGGGACTTTGCGCTTTTTAAGTTTTCGCAAAATTGGAAGATGGTAGAGTAGTTCCTGCAATGCGCCAAAGGGACAGACCCAGCCACAGATCAGTTTGTTGCCGACAACGGCCAATACTGCAAAGAAAGCAAAACCCCCCAATTTCACGGCAATCGACGGATACAGCCCGACCAGGCTCTTGAAGACCTTGACCGCGCTCTCCATGGGGTTGGGTGATTTGCCAAGCGCAAAACCGCATAGCGCCACGGCCAGAACGAGACTGACGACGTAGGGCCAGCGGGGATACCACGACTTGCGTGCGGTTGCGGGGGAGCCATCGGGACGCCCCAGCCTGACAAGATAGACCAACCCAAACAAGGCGATCGCGGCGAAGATATAGTATTTCAGCGCGGTCTCGTGGTGGCCCTGGAGGTGCTCGGTAGCGTGGTTGAGTTGTTGCTGCGTAACACCAAGCGCCTTGAGGGATTTCGTTTTGGGTGCGTTGATGGGCAGGCCGAGTTCGCGTGCAAGGTTTTTGCCTGTCACGTCAATCTTTGGGGCAATTTGCTTGATGCTCATCTCGATGGTGAATTCCGAGGACGCAATCGGCGCGGGCGTTTCCTGCCGGGACCAGCCTACGGCGATGATCGCGATTGCGGCCATCAGCGCGAAGACGAGCCAGGCCCGCTGTCGACCGGATAGATTTGATAACATTTTCATCGGTTCCCTTTCTTTGAAAGAACGCCGGGTGTGCAAAATTGGTCGCCGGGTTTTGTTATCCATCAACTAAGTATAACCACTCGCCGCCGAAAAATCAAGCAGGCGGGGCCTTCCTTCCTGTTGGGAAGAGGCATTGCCGGATCAGAAAGCTAAAAAGGTTCTGAAAAACAAATCCCTTGTATGTTGTAGTTTCTGACAGAATAAAAGGCAGCAAAACGCGGAAATACACCTATTTCAAGACCCGCTTGCTATCGCACCAAAGGTGCGAGGGCGCGGCGCTCATCTGTGGCATAAGACTTCGGACCTTCCCCTCTCTCCACATGCTGCGAATATGCCTGGGAAAGAAAACTGCTTGCGTGACAAGCACAAATCGTATCAAAAAAAATATTTTTGACATCCGAACAATGTAGGCGTATATTTAAAGTTGAGCATGCGGAAACATGATGGTCGTAGCTATGCGAAATAGATGCGGATGAATTCTATTTTTGGGATAACTATGACTTTACTAATGCGACATTTAGCGGCCCCGTCTGGGTCGCCACAAGTAGCGAAATCAAAGCCGCTCCGAGAAATCGGGGCGGTTTTTTTTATTGAATGAACCATTCTCACATTATGAACGATGGTCATTAATGCGCAATGCCGATCTGGCACGAGACAAGAGA
>CAYSUZ010000266.1:2013-3125 GCA_964434335.1 uncultured Planctomycetota bacterium
AAGGAGGATGTGCAAATCGTTAAAACCAAGTAGATAAAATTGTAATGTAATCTTCCTATTCTTATTCATTTACGGAGACATATGATTATGAAGAAAAGAATATTGCAATTTTCCATCCTCGCCTTATTACTGATTGTCGCATGCGCGATACCGCTAAAAGTAGCTGACGCGGCAAGCGGCTCTATCTCGGCAAATTCTCAATTCGTCTACATCTCCTCTGGTCTGGGCTCGACTACTATCTCGTGGTCGACCAGCGGCTGCACGACGGCCAAAGTATATGTCAACATGGACAACACTCAAGACATTGATATGTCAACCGGAACGTCGGGTTCGGCCAATCTCGGCTGGATCGTGGCCGGCCATTCATACGTGTTCAAACTCTACGCCGAAACCGACCGCACGGTGTTGCTGGATTCGATTACGGTCGTGGGCTACGGCACCAACAGCGGAAACCTTGCCGCATTTGAAACAGAAGCGATTGCGCCGGAAGCTGGCGGCAACGCTTCGATCGAATTGACGTGGGGCACAAACGGTTACACAACCGCTCAGATATATGTCAGCATAAATGGCGGAGCGGATTCCTCATGGATCGACCAAGGGGCAACAGGAACCAACACGCCGACATGGGTCGTGCCGGGTTATAAGTACGACTTCAAACTCTACGCCAATACGAATCATACCACGCTGCTTGACACGGTGACGGTTTACGGCCGCAGGCAGGAGTATACGGTGGGCGTCAACTATCACGCAACCGGATCAAGTTTCGACAATACTTCGTTCCTGCGCGACTATCACGTCACAGCGGTGCGCAACACAGTGCTTTCGCAGTTGCAGGGCATGGCAAATGCTGGGGTGGAAGTCATCAACACACACATATGGATGGTGGAAACAAGCGGTACGCCGACGGCAAAATGGAAATGGAACTTCCCGCCCAGTACGCAGCAGTTAACCAATCTCAACTCGTTTGCCGAAGATGTTGCCGACATTCAAGCTACTGACGGTCATCGCCTGAAACTGGACATAACGATACTTGGGCTATGGGCGGCCTCGTGGGAATACGGCACGCCCACAACGACGCATACGCCAACGATCACGCCGACCCCGACGACGGG
>CAYSUZ010000267.1:0-3113 GCA_964434335.1 uncultured Planctomycetota bacterium
GCAGGCAATTATCATGTGGCCGATCTCGCCTGCCACGTCGCTCGCGCCGTGCCAAACCTCACCGTTAAGGACGATCCCCCCGCCGATTCCAGTTCCTAATGTCAGGCACACCAAGCTCGCCATTCCGACGCCCGCGCCAAAGCGGTGCTCGCCCAGCGTGGTCATATTCGCATCGTTATCAATGAAAACGGGTAGGTCTGTGCGCTCTTCGAGAATAGCCTTGAGTGGTGCGTTGCAAAATGCAGGCAGATTTGGCGGTGTGTGGATGATGCCTTCTGAAACATTTAATGGCCCCGGAAATCCTATGCTAACCGCTCGAATATCGCTTGATGATTTCTTGCGGCACTCCGAGATCATCTTCACAATCCGGTCGATTGTGTCGGCTCGGCCTTTTGTGGAGTCAGTCGGTTGGCGTGTGGTGAATAGAATCTCGCCGCACTTATTCACCAGCGCAGCGCGCAGATTCGTCCCGCCGATATCGAGCGCGACTACACAATCCAACGCGTTTTTCATTTGATTCTCAAATCAGGTCAGGGGCAAAAGCCCGGTCTTTTTGCGCACTTCGGCCATAGTTGCCTGTGCGACGGCAGAGGCCTTCAAGCGGCCTGCCTTCAGGATGTCGTAGAGATCGTCGGGATGCTTTTTTATCTCGTTGTATCTTTGCTGTATCGGAGCAAGATTGGCGTTGATGTTTTCGATAATAATTTTTTTGCAATCGCCACAGCCAATCCCCGCGCACCGGCATTCTTTGTCAATCATCGCAATCTGCTCGGGTGTCGAAAAAATCTTGTGCAGCGAAAAGATGTTGCAGACGCTGGGATCGCCCGGATCATTAAGTCGCAGTCGCTGTGGGTCAGTCAGAGCGCCACGAATTTTCTTTGCCACGACTTCTGGTGTGTCCAGCATCATAATGCCGTTGCCCAGGCTCTTGCTCATTTTGCTCACGCCGTCCAGCCCCATGATCTTCGGAGTTTCGCTGAGCACCGTCTGCGGTTCGGGGAATGTCTCGCCGAAGCGGTTGTTGAATTTCCGCGCCAAATCGCGCGAGAGTTCGAGATGCTGGTTCTGATCGCTGCCTACCGGTACGACCTCGCCCTTGTAGAGCAAAATATCGGCGACCTGCAAAACGGGGTAATCAAAAAGCCCAACGTTGACATTCTGGCTGTGTACGCGCGCCTTATCTTTATACTGCGTCATGCGTTCCAGCAAGCCCATAGGCGCGAGGGTGTTGAGTATCCAGGTTAGTTCTGCGTGCTCTGAGACGTGCGATTGTAGAAAAATAGTTGCCTTGTCGGGGTCTACTCCGCAGGCAATAAACAGCGCGACTGTGTCAAAGACGTACTCGCGGAATTGCGCGGTATCGTACTCGATAGTCATGGCGTGCAGATCGACCGCACAAAAGTAACACTCGTAGTCGTCCTGCATCTTAACCCACGATTTAATGCTGCCTAAATAATTTCCTATGTGAAGCGGCCCGTCTGGTTGAATTCCGCTGAAGAGTCTTTTTTTCATGTGCTATCCTAAATTGTAAATTTACCACGGCCCAAAATGTCATGGAGGTGAATAATTCCCGCAGGCCTGCCTTTGCTGTCGACAATAGCCAGCGAGGTAATCGCGCGTGCCTCCATCATCTGCAAGGCTTCGGAAGCCGGTGCGTCGGGATCAACGGTTCTGGGCGATTTCGACATAAAATTCGCTATCGGATCGGTATGCTTCCATGCCCTATCGCTTATAACGGTGCGGCGAATGTCGCCATCGGTGTAAATGCCGCTCAGCAGTCCTTTCGCATCAACGATAAGAATTACGCCAAGATTGCTGATCTCCGACATGAGTTTAAGTGCTTCGCCGTAAGGCGTGTCGGCGGGTATCACGGGGATTTTGTCGCCGGTCAGCATGATGTCGCTAATTTTGAGTGCCAGCCTCTGACCTAGTTTTCCGCCCGGATGGAATACCGCAAAGTCATCCTTGCCAAATTCTCTTCTATTCATCAGTGCAACGGCCATCGCGTCGCCCATCGCCATCGCTGCTGTGGTGCTTGCTGTCGGCGCTAGACCCAGCGGGCACGCTTCGCAATCAACTCCCACGTCGAGAGTCAGATCGGAGTTTTTGCCCAGCGTAGAGGCAGTATCTCCGGTCATTGCGATAGTTGCGGCGCCAATATTTTTTGCCGCTGCCAGAAGAATCAGAATTTCGTCGTTCTCGCCGCTGTTCGAGATTAGCAACAGCAGGTCGTTCGCGCTGACAATACCCAAATCTCCGTGAACAGCCTCAACAGGATGCATAAAAATCGCGGGCGTTCCGGTGCTGGCCATGGTTGCGGCAATCTTGCGGGCAACGTGGCCGCTTTTGCCCAACCCGCTGGCAACGACTTTGCCGCGCAGGGAGGATATCTTGTCTATCGCCTTGACAAAGGTCCCGTCGATGCGTTCTGCAAGCGCCAGAACAGCTTCGGCCTCAATTTTCAATACGTTTCTAGCGTCCGCCAGAGTCTTTTCATGTTTGGTCATATGTAAAATTTCCTGGAAATTCGTTAGCGCTAAATATAGTGGAATAAACGCCAAAGTCAAGAGAGGCTTGATGAAAGAAAAACGGCGAGCCGGATTGACCGAGTCGCCGTTATTGGTATCTGTTGTTCGAATTTATTTTTGTTTACGCAGAATATCCACGACCGTAGAGATTAGATCGCTGCCGGAAAAAGGCTTAACCAGAACTGTATCGGCAACGGCTTCGACATACTTCGTTTCCGTGTCCTTGGGACTTTCATCGGTCAGGATCAGGGTAGATGCTTTGAAATCAGGGTCTCCGGCTCGCGTGTTGTCGATAAAACTTACAAAATTATCGATCGTATTGTAGGTCTGCTCATCGACGTGCCCAGAGGAAACGTCGAGCATCACGATATTGAAGGAGAAGCCATCATTAAGCAACTCTCGGGCATTGTCGGCGGTTTTTGCACGATGGATATGAAAACCAGCGTTCTCCAGCAGCATATCGTAGAAATCTGAATTCACGTCATCGGTTTCGAGCATAAGTATCTGAATTCCCTGCTGCGTTGGTGTCTCTGTGATCTCTTCGCCGATACCACTAACGCCAGCGATGTACATGCGTAATAGGTC
>CAYSUZ010000268.1:0-3108 GCA_964434335.1 uncultured Planctomycetota bacterium
GTGTATGCGGGCAGATCGGCGCAACCAGAAAGTTGTCGATGCCCGGTTCCAATATCGGCCCTCCCGCCGAGAGCGAATATCCCGTTGACCCAGTTGCCGTTGCCAGGATAACTCCATCACCGCGGAATGTCGTGAGCGCCTGCTGGTCCATGTAGAGACGCAAGTCGATCATGCGCGGCATCGTATGCGATACAACTATCTCGTTGGTTGCGGGTATGGTTTGCAACACTTCTCCGTCGCGAATATGTTTGCATAGTAACATAAGTCGCTTGGAGATAATCCCCTGATTCTGTGCTATTTTGGGGAATTCAATGTAAAATTCTTCCTCGGAAAAAGAGGCCAGAAAACCGAATTTCCCGAAATTGATTCCCACTACCGGCACCTGCCTGCGGCCCATTCGTCGTGCTGCGCCGAGTATCGATCCGTCGCCGCCCAGTACGATGACCATATCTGCATCGCAGTTTTCCAAGTCCAGCGTCATGTCGAGGTCTATCGCGATTATGTTGGCATGTTTTTCGATAAACGTGCCCAGCCTCTTAGAGGCCTGTGCAACATTGAACTTGCCTTGAAGTCCAGAAATTACGACATTAATCATTTTTCCATACCGGTTTTAAGAGAGGGTTTATCCTGTCTTGCGGTTGCCATTGCTGCCTTAAATCTATCGCATATACCACGGGCGTTTAGTCCCAAGTCCTTCAATATTCTGTTGCGCGGGCCATGTTCTATAAAACGCTCTGGTATCCCAAGTCGCACAACCGCTGTCTTGAGAGAATGTTTGTCGGATATATATTCCAGAACCGCCGAACCGAATCCGCCGGTAACCACATGATCCTCGACCGTGAGGATGAATGGCTGTGTTGCGGCCAGAGTGCCCAGCATTTTTTCGTCAAGGGGTTTCGCAAAACGCGCGTTGATCACCGTGGCATTGATACCTTCTTCATTAAGCATCTCTGCTGCCTGAAGCGCCGTATACACCATCGGCCCGTACGCCAGAATCGCGCCATCATTGCCTTCTTTTAGCATGACCGCTTTGCCCAATTCTATCGCCCCCATGCTCCTCTCGTTGGTCGAGTGCGGGCAGGCGGCGCGCGGGTAACGCAGCGCCACTACGCCATGAGTTCCGACGGCAAAGCGCAGCATTTTTTTCATTTCACCAGCATCGCTTGCCGCCATCAAAATTGTTCCCGGCAAGTGTCGCAGATATGCGATATCGAACATGCCCTGATGAGTCGCTCCGTCGCCACCTACGATGCCAGCGCGGTCTATCGCCAGTGTTACGTCTGCGTCTTGCAGGCACAGATCGTGGAAAATTTGGTCGTATCCTCGTTGCAAAAATGTCGAATATATCGCCATGACTGGCTTCATGCCAGACATGCTTAGCCCACCAGCCAGTCCCAGCCCGTGTTGCTCGCAAATGCCAACATCGAAATATCTTTCGGGGAATTCTTCGGCGAATCCCTCCAGTCCCGTGCCGTTGGGCATTGCTGCGGTGATAGCGAAAATACTTTCATCTTTTCGAGCCAGATCCGTAAGGGCTTGGGAGAAGACCGCGGTGAAAGATTCGCCTTTCTGTTGGCCGAATTCCCGCGTTATCTTGCCCTGTTCGATACCCACCGGAACCGAGGCCTTGCAGCTGTGGTAGTTCTCAGGATCAAGTACCGCCGGGCCGTGGCCACGGCCTTTCTGAGTCATCACATGCAATAGTTTGGGGCCTTCACGATCTTTGATCTCGTTGAGTGTCTCAATTATTTCGCTTATCTTGTGTCCGCTCATTGGCCCGAAATACTGGAATCCCATTTCTTCGAACAGGTATCCCGGCACCAGCCCTTTGGCTACGATTTCCTTGAGGCTGTGCAGGGCTTTTTGCATTTTCCCGCCGATAAGCGGAATTTTGTCGAGTATGAGTTTCGTTTCCTTGCGTGCCTGCCCAAACAATCTGCTCTGGCGAATGCGGTTAAAATAGTTTGCCAACGCGCCGACTGACCGCGAGATACTCATTTTGTTGTCGTTGAGTATTACCAGAAGGTTTTTATTCAAAGCACCACCGTGGTTCAGCGCTTCGAAGGCCATTCCCGCTGCTAGCGCGCCATCGCCGATTACTGCGACGGCATATCGATTACGTTTTTCGTGCATGTCGCCGCAGGCCAATCCCAGCGCCGTTGAAATTGACGCACCCGCGTGTCCCGCGTTAGATGCGTCGTAGATGCTTTCGTTGCGATCCGGAAATCCGCATAGCCCGTTATATTGTCGCAGCGATCCGAAAATATCCTTGCGGCCGGTCAGTATCTTGTGTGCGTAGCATTGGTGGCCAACATCCCATACCAGTCGATCTTTGGCAAAATCAAAAACATAATGCAGCGCAACCGTCAGGTCAACCACGCCCAAATTGCTGCCCAGATGCCCGCCGGTGCGTTCAACCGTGTGGGTGATCATGCTGCGGAGTTCTCCCGCTAACTGCGACAGGTCTTCGTGCGGCAGTTTCTTAAGGTCTGCGGGGGAATTTATGTTGTCCAGCAATTCAGTCATTATGTTGCATTACCCAAAAACGGATATATCGGTAAAATGTGCAATCCGGTCATTATAACCTTCCTAAGGGATGCGTCAACCCGCGCAATTGCTGACGTCGCGCATTCCGAACTCTCTGAGGAATTCTTCTGCTATATGTTTAACGAGCGACTCCTCATTAACGGTTTCTGCGAGAATCTTTTGCATTGATGTTACCGCCTTGCCACGGATGCCGCAGGGGATGATATGGCTGAAGTAACTCATGTCGGTGTTAGCGTTAAGCGCGAATCCGTGAAATGTTATCCAGCGTTTTATGCCAACGCCGATTGCCGCAATTTTTTCTCTGCCAACCCATACGCCGGGGAATTCCTCGACCGAATGGCCCTCGATATTGTAGCGTTTGAGTACGTTAGTCAGTACCGTCTCTAGTTTGTCAAAATACCCGCGGATGTGCAGTCCGTGGCGTGTAAGCGACAGGATCGGATAACCCACGATCTGCCCGGGGCCATGATACGTTACGTCTCCACCGCGATGAATGCGCACTACTTTGGCCCCGATTTCCTCCAGCCGTTCGTCGGTGATCAAAACATTGGCGCGGTCACC
>CAYSUZ010000269.1:0-427 GCA_964434335.1 uncultured Planctomycetota bacterium
ACATCTCGCCAAGATGCGTATCGAGAAAAGTCAGGTTTTGGCGATATTCCGGCGAATCGCAGCCGTACTTGTGCGCAAGAACATCAAGCGATATGCAGTACAACAGCATGAAGCGTGGGTACAGGCCAATCTCGCGGGACTTATCGTAAATCGCGGTTACGTTGCGAATGCACTCCATATCATGCTCAGGCCACATGCCAAAAGTTACCGCACGCAAAGAGATGTAAAACATCCGCACATAGCGGTCGGAGTTTCGATACAGCGGCCAAAAAATTGTTACCGTGTAATCATCCTTGAGGTGGTCAAAGAGAATCGGACAGCGCACGTCGTCATTGACTTTGAATAAATCACCGTAGCGCGGATAGTGACGGTTCTCCAGGGTCTTGCGATCATACCAGTACATACCCGGCACTCCCGTGTGCCCGGT
>CAYSUZ010000269.1:437-3101 GCA_964434335.1 uncultured Planctomycetota bacterium
GTAATTGCCGCTGAGCATGGTCGTCATCGCGGCGTAGGTAATCGACGGAGTGGTCGAAAGAGCGGGCCGTGCGACAGCTCCGCGGTCGTAGATGTATTTTTTGATATTGGGCAATTCGCCCTTCGCAAGCATCTCGGCCAACAGGTCGGGCTGGAGGCCATCCAGCATTATATAGAGTATTTTCTTTTCTTCCGGGCGAGCGCCCTGCTCGGGATTCTCTGCGAGGTCTTGCTCGATGGAATCAACAATGTTGGTATACATAAACTTCATGCTCTGGCAGGACGTCAGGATTGCCAAAGCCAGAATTATCACACCCAGAATAGTTATTCGCATGATTCGCTCCGATTATTCAACGACACAAAAATCTTTGTCCCCATCACCGCATCAAAACGACGCGCCGCATTCCCGCAATTTACCGCAATTTCCAGCATGTCGAAACTATTAAACACCATTGCCGCATCTCCAACGGGAACCTCGGCGTAAGTGCCCGGCAAGCCGCAAATTTCTTCCGTGCCAATTTTAACGCACAACGCCTCAAGATATTCACGCGAAAACTTTTCTTCAAGCAAACTGCGGGAAACGTTTGTCGTCAGATTGCCAAAGTTGTCGATGTAAATCACCTCGCCGCCAATTTCCCAATCTTCGCATACGGGAGACGGGATTTCAAACCGCTTTATCGTCTCAACCTGCTCGCCAATATCGGAGAGCGCCGCGCCGCTGGCAAGTTTTGCCGCCACGGGCGCAAAGATATCCCTGCCGTGAAAAGTAGCACCTACCTTGCACTCGGGCCGCCACGTAATCTCCCACATCTCGGAACCCGGCATCGCCTCAACCAGCGGCCAGAGCAACCCGTTGTCAGGCGCGACAAAGGTCATCGCATGCCCGCTAACCGCGATTATCCCGCGCGAAGTGCCCACACCCGGATCCACAACCGCAACAAAGATCGTTTCCGAAGGGAAATACAGATACGCCCCCCTGAGACAGAGCGATGCGTGAAGGATGGATTGAGGCGGAACAGAGTGGGTGATGTCAACAAACGTCGCCGTCGGGCAATCGCGCAAAATCACGCCCTTCATAACGCCGGAGAAATTATCACGGAGACCGAAATCAGTCAAGAGTGCTATTAGCGGATGCGAGTGGCCGGTTTTCATGATATCCTCCGCACAAAACAACTCTCTCCGCACGTCGATCTCAAGCGCGGCAGATCGAAACGGCGGAAACGTCAGCCCCCGTTTCCGGCGCGAGGTGAAATTCTCAGCGGACCGGTGTGCGAATCACCTTGGCCTTTTCGGTGGCAACTAATTGCGCGATGCGATTGGCAGCGTGTGCTTCGAGTTCGTCGCCCTGCAGCGACTCGCGCGTTTCGCCGCGAAGCGCATCGATCAGGTAATCAACGATCGGGTACTGACCGTAACCAGCCTCGATCATGTCGAGGAATTCCAACGCATCGCCGCGTTCGCCCAGGCAGTATAGTATGCAGGTGTAGAACGCAGCAGCAAGATAGTTAATATAAGGATTGTGTACCTTGCGACTGAGCTCGTTGCACTTGCCAAACGATTCGAGTCGCACGTCGCCCTTAATAACCTCAAGCATTCCGGCGATGAAATATTCGTTGAGCGCGGGATTGATCTTCCCAATCGCTTCCATGAAGTGCGCATATTTGGAGTGCGCCACTGGACTGGTCTTGTCGAGATAAACACCCTTGCGCAGATGGTAGTCGGCGCGCTGAGCGTTGTTGATACGCGCATAGACAAATCCAAGCGCGAGATGCGTCTCGGCATCGTTATAGTCCGTCGCTAAAAGGCGATGGAGATTCTGGATCGCGCCGCTATAATTGCGCGTCTCAATTTGGTGGTTAATTTCTTTGCGCCAGTTTTCGACAAAACTGACGGTCTCTTTGTCCTGCTGGAGATCGATCTTCTCGCGACGACGTTCGCGCGGAGCCTCTTCTTCAACAACCTCTTGCTTCTCAACCACTTCTGCTGTTGCTGTTTTCTGTTTTTGTTCAATGTAGACTTTTTTTGTTAACTTTATTAAATATGGACCCCCGCAGATGTTACACAGTATACTCAAGTCATCTCCCCCCTCTCTGGAAGCAGGGGAAGGGAGAAGAGGAAAGTTGATTTCGGTCCAAAAAAAGAGGTTTTACCGACCCCAGAAAATGGGACGCTGAAAGCGGAATCTGGGTTCTCAGTTTTTACCCCTCCGGATAAAGCAAAGCTGAAACAGATTGAAAATGCGATCAGGAACACACAGCCAACGGGACCAGGGCAGCGAAACAGGTACGTTTTTTTGTTTGCCCGATGGATGAAGTTTAATGGCGGGTTTGGAAAGTGTAACATTTTTGAGTTAAAAACGTATGTTGAACAATGGCACGCAGAAGCAACAAAGAGAGGGCATATGAAAACGAAAGGATTCTATGAAACATGGGACGATTTCCGGAACGGGTACGAGAAAGCGCAGGCGGGACGATATGAAAACGCATTGCCCAACGCATGGGAAAGGGTAAAAGCTGGACACATGCCGCCGGAAGCAGAGGAGTACAAAGACTTTGAACCTTTGTATAATCTCATTGGTTTATGCTGGAACTTGAGCGCATACGGCGCGGGGTTGTTTTTCTTGTCAGCCAGAGGCGCGGGGAAGTGTCTGGAAAGGCCAGGAATG
>CAYSUZ010000270.1:0-3083 GCA_964434335.1 uncultured Planctomycetota bacterium
GGACGTCGCAACGTCGGCAAGTCCAGCCTGCTCAACGCCATCACGCGCCAGAATGTCTCCATCGTATCGGATCAGGCCGGAACTACGACCGATCCCGTCGAGAAGCCCATGGAGCTGCTGCCGCTGGGGCCGGTGCTCTTTATCGATACCGCAGGAATTGACGACGTGGGTGCGCTGGGCGAGCTGCGTATCCAGAAGACCCGCGCCGCCTTCGACCGCTCCGACCTTGGTGTGATTGTCTGCGATGCGCAGTGGGGCGAGTTTGAGGAAAAAATACTTAGCGAGCTTAAGTCGCGCGAGGTTCCGTTTATCGTCGTCTTCAACAAGATCGATCTTACCCCGCCGCCGCCTGAAGTTGTTGCCCGGCTTCGATCCGAAAAAATAATCTGTGTCGAGACAGCCGCGAATTCCACGCGGGGCATAGCCGATTTCCGTCAGGCCTTGCTTGACGGCGCTCCGGCGGATTTCGTTAACAACCCCGTCATAGCCGCCGACCTGGTCGGGCCGGGAGAGGTGGCAATACTCGTAACCCCCATCGACAAGGAGGCCCCGAAAGGCAGGCTGATACTGCCGCAGGTGCAGACGATACGCGACCTGCTCGATCACGGCGCATTCTGCGTCGTCGCGCAGGACGCCGAACTCCCCGCTGCGCTGGCGAGCCTCTCGCGTCCGCCGAAGATAGTCATTACCGACTCGCAGGCCTTCGACCGTGTGGCCGAGATGACGCCGCCGGAGATACCACTGACGAGTTTTTCGATTCTATATTCACGGTTCAAGGGCGACATAATTTCGCAAACCCGCGATACGTTGGCGGTGCGCAACCTGCGTCCCGGCGACAAGGTGCTGGTGGCCGAGGCATGTTCGCACCACCCCATCGAGGATGACATAGGTCGCGTCAAGATTCCGCGCTGGCTCAACGACTTCGTCGGGGGCGAGCTGGAATACCACACGATACAGGGCCGGGACTTTCCCGAAGACCTCGGCGACTACAAACTCGTGATACATTGCGGCGCGTGTATGTGGAACCGCCGCTCGGTGCTAAGCAGACTTTTGCAGTGCCGCCGCGCCGGAGTCCCAATGACCAACTACGGCCTGGTGATCGCATACAGCATCGGAATATTCGAACGCGCCCTTGCGCCCTTCCCCCAAGCCCTCGCGATATACCGGGAGGCGGTTAAGGAAAGCGATACGAAAAAATAATGCGAATTGACCGTGATATATCCGTTGCCGAAATAGAAGACTGGCTGCGAGATGACGATGCAGCGCACCTTGAAACACTGTGGCATGCCGCCGATGAGACCCGCCACAAAATTGTCGGCGATGCGGTGCATTTTCGTGGTCTTATTGAGATTTCAAATTACTGTGTCCGCTCCTGTGCATACTGTGGGCTGCGCCGCGAGAATGCAAAGATCGACCGGTACCGAATGAATGCCGAAGAAATCATGCGCTGTGCTTACCGCGCGGTGGCGATGCGATATGGTACGGTGGTGATCCAGTCCGGCGAGGACTACGGTGTTGATTGCGAGTGGCTGGCGAGCGTGATCGAGCGAATCAAGGCCGAGACACCGCTTGCGGTAACGCTTGGCATGGGCGAGCGATCATTCGAAGAGCTGCGCATGTGGCGCGAGGCGGGCGCAGACCGTTATCTGTTGCGGTTCGAAACTTCCGATGTGCGGCTGTACGAAAAAATTCACCCCGATATGGCCGGTACAAAATCAGATCGCATAGCATTGTTGCGGGTTTTGAGATCGCTTGGCTACGAGACTGGTGGCGGCGTGATGATCGGCATGCCTGGGCAGAATTACACCTCGCTGGCGCGCGACATCGCTGTTTTTCGCCGCGAAGATTTCGACATGATTGGCGTCGGCCCTTTTATTGCTAATCCCGATACGCCGCTTGGTTTGCAAGGCGAGACAGACGGAGTGGATCAGATTCGCGCGACAGATGTGATGGCCTACAAAGTTATCGCCCTGACGCGCTTGGTTTGTCCGCGCGCCAACATCCCCGCAACGACCGCGCTTTCGGTCGTCAACACAACCGAGGGTCGCGTTAACGCGCTGGCTTGTGGAGCAAATGTCATTATGCCTAATATCACACCTGTGGAGTACCGCAAAAAATACGCGATCTATCCGAACAAAGCCTGTGCGGAGGAAACTGCGGAGGTGTGTGCTGAAAAATCCCATTTACAAATAGCGACACTGGGTTGCTCGGTGGGCACGGGGCGCGGCGACGCGATCCGTTTAGCCTGATATCGGCATACTATTGTGTGTCGGCGTGGTGATTTAATCAAGAGATAGGCTATTGCGAGCCGGTATGTTTTATCGTGCGGCCTTCGACCATGAACACCACTTCTTCGGCGACGTTCGTCGCCAGATCCGCGATTCTTTCGAGATGCCGCACTGCCATTAGCATCTGCGTGGCCGCGTCGACGGAAGCTCGTCTTCGACCGTAAGGATACTTTGTTGCGTCATGCGAGGCTCCTTAAAGGAAAGTTATCCATCCGATTATAAAACGCCCATATTAAGGGACGATAAAGAACCGGACCCAACTTTGCCTCACTTACCTTTTGCCAACAATTATATTACAACAAAGCCGCGCACAAATAAACAGAACGCACAAAAAAAAGACCGCCTCGCAAAAGGCGGTCTTATCATTTACTGGTACCCCCAGGGGGACTCGAACCCCCGTGTCCAGACTGAGAATCTGGCATCCTAGGCCGCTAGATGATGGGGGCGGCTAGATGGTGAGCGCGCATTATAGCGATTTGTGCCTGCGGGTCAACCAAAAATCCTCCCTGCCCTTTCCGACTCTGCAGCAAATTATTTTCCTCCTACACAACAAATTAATCCTCATTTAATACAGATTGATTAAATTTTTGGGAAAATTTGTTCCGATATATTCATTAAATCAATACATCTTCAAGTCGGCTATCATTTCAAGTGCGATCGAGTTATTGATCTGCTCCAAAATCTAATCCAATAATTTATTTCTAAGGCCGACTCATGCAAAAATCGACAGACAATGCGCTGACACCTTTGACGACATCAGCCCACGAACTAATTCCCTGCCGCGCCGCGTGTCCC
>CAYSUZ010000271.1:0-3083 GCA_964434335.1 uncultured Planctomycetota bacterium
TTATCGGGGCGACTGGATTTGAACCAGCGACCTCTTGACCCCCAGTCAAGCGCGCTATCCAGGCTGCGCCACGCCCCGTATTGTGCTTCGTATTGAGCGGGCTATTGTATACACAGCACGCGCAATGTCAACCGAAATCTACTCCGCCGCTGGACAACTCGCCGCGTTGATGTATAATTGCTGCGTTGAAAGACGCAGGGATCGCATTCCCCCCCACAAATAGCGTGAGGGTAAATCCTGTTCCTGCATATCTTATTTGGTCGTCTTTCTTTTCCCTTCAGATTATGATCGCAGGTACACAGGTATGGATTCTATTTACGAATGTGAAGAATTGATAGGCTATCACTTCACAAACAAGGAACTGATCGAACGCGCACTCACTCACTCCTCGGTGAAGTCCCCCGAACGCCCCAGCAACGAGCGTCTTGAGTTTCTGGGCGATGCGATTCTGGGCGTAACCATCTCCGAACATTTGTTTCTGATGTTCCCGGACTACGACGAGGGCGATCTGACGCGGATGAAGTCGGTTATCGTCTCCTCGGAGATACTGGCGCGTGTGGTCAAAGAGATGCAGCTCGGCGGGTGCGTGGCCATGGGCAAGGGCATCCTCAATCGCAAAGCCATCCCGCGCTCGATCCTGGCCAATCTCTACGAGGCGCTCGTGGCGGCGATTTACTTGGACAGCGACATGGAAAGCGCGAAACGATTCATCCTCAAAACGCTGCACGATGAAATTGAGATCGTGATTAACGACCAGCATGTCAAGAATTTCAAATCGCTCCTCCAGCAACTCGCACAGCGCAAATACGCCACTACGCCCTGCTATCACGTCGTGCGCGAAGAAGGCCCCGACCACATGAAATCGTTCGAGATATCGGCAACCCTCAACGGGCGCAAATTCAAGACCGCCTGGGGCAGCAGCAAAAAGGAAGCCGAACAGAACGCCGCGCGCGAGGCGCTCAAGGAACTCGAAGAACTACCCGACGAAGAAAACGAGGTCATGGAATAATGAAAGACATCGTAATCCGCTTTCACAAAATGCACGGGCTGGGCAACGACTACGTCTATATCAACGGGTTCGAAAACGAGCGCGTCCTCGCCGACCTGACCGCCGAAGAACTGGCGGAGATGGCACGCAAAGCGGCCAACCGCAATTTTGGCATCGGTAGCGACGGGCTGATTTTGATCCTGCCCTCCGACAAGGCCGACTGCCGGATGCGGATGTTCAACAGCGACGGCTCGGAATCTGAGATGTGCGGCAACGGCGTGCGCTGCGTGGCGAAATACGTCTACGAAAGCGGCATCGCGTCGAAGGATGAAATCACCGTCGAGACCGGCGCAGGCGTGCTGACGCTGCAACTCACCGCGCAAGACAGCGAGGTACAAAGTGTCCGCGTGAACATGGGCCAGCCCCGCCTCGCGGCGGCAGACATTCCCGTTAAACTTGATCCCGCTATCGCCCTGCCTAAGCCAACGATGCTTTCGCTGCCGCAGGATGTGGTGATGCGCTATCCGCTGGAGATTCTGGACAGGACGTTTGAGATAACATGCGTGTCGATGGGCAACCCGCACTGCGTGATCTTCGTCGATGACGTCGAAAAATTCCCGATCGAGAAATACGGCCCCGCGATCGAAACGCACGAGATTTTCCCGAAGCGCACCAATGTCGAATTCATCTCCGTTGCCGACAGCCAACACGTGATCCAGCGGACGTGGGAGCGCGGCGCGGGCGAGACGCTGGCGTGCGGCACGGGCGCGAGCGCGGTCTGCGTAGCGAGTGTGCTCAACGACAGAACATGCCGCAGAATGCAGGTGAGGTTGAAAGGCGGCGAGTTGAATTTGGAGTGGGCCGGAAACGGCGAGGTCTTAATGACCGGCCCCGCCTCACACGTCTTCAGCGGCACATGGCGGGTGAGCCTGTAAGCATTATTTTCTTTCGTATGACTTCCCCATTTTTATCCAAAATTTTGTAGCCTATATCGTGTGGATTACTAAATATCAGCGGCAAGGGACGATCCGCCGGGAACTCTAGAGTAAAAAATTTTCTTACGTGAACCTCCCCACATCCGCGCGACATTGGGGAGGGGTTATAGAATATCTCCATTTCCATGTCCATAGATTTTCCATAAGAAAAAAATACTTGATTGGTATAACCAAAGGCACTAAGCGTAAGTCCTTCAATGCGAAGCGAACAACCGGGTAATAGTATGGCCTCCTCGTGCAATATCTCATAGATCGCCAGCGTTTTGCGTGTGTCAAATTTTTTGGAACGAAGGCTGAAGTAAAAAGGGGCATCGTGGCTGGCAGGATGTGGATACGGAACTGGAAACGGCGCCGGTTTGTCGCCAGTATTGGTAAGGGTTATTGTAATGTCGCATATACCTGTCTCCAAGTTTTGCTCCATTCTAAAAGCAAAGTTAAAACCTCTGGATTCTTCGCCCTTGGCCTTTTCATGTAAATCCGCCAATAACACTTTTTGTTGTGGATCAATCTCGCAACCACATGCCACCAGCAAGAGCCCAATCAAACAGGCTTGCACATAAATAACTTTCATGACAATCTCCTCTTATTTCGCCCTTCTCGGCAGACCGTCTATTTCATCGGAAAGAGTTAGCAGCAACATCTGGTAATCGCGCATAATCCGATTCATCATATCCTGGATACCAGACGCTTCTTCGCCGTCTTCGATTCTGTAGATCACCTCGTTGATGTTGTTGGCGATCTTGTTCAACATATAAGCAAAGGCACGCCTACCCTCCTTATTGAGCCATTTCGAATATTCAAGCGTCCGGTCGCGCAGTGTTATCTCAATGGCATATATTTTGCCACACACCTCTTTGCGTTCCGCGTCGGTTTTGCAAGCGTCCAATATATCGTACGCAGTCTGTTGCTTTTGTATCGCCGTTGCCAAAAAATATCGCGTCTTAATTTCTTCCCGATCTGGCCGATGTTTCAGCATCTCCCGTATCAATTTATCCCTTTCTTTCCAACCCGCATAATACGGAATATTAAGATCATGTCCAATCAATTGACTATATGCAAACGCCCAAAAATCCACCTCCCTCATACCGCCTTTGAAATGT
>CAYSUZ010000272.1:0-3081 GCA_964434335.1 uncultured Planctomycetota bacterium
TCCACTCCCGGCTTTGTGGGCCGGGAGAACTCTTCCTCTCTAATTACTTTGTGTTCTTTGGGTTAGTCGGCTTTTGCGCGTATCGGCGGTTTTGGTGTTTGGTTTTGTTTTGTTGTGTCATTGTTTTTTCTCCAATGTTGTTTTGTTTTTGTGGTTAGCGCCGTGCGCGAACCTTGTGCGTGGCGCGTGTTTGATGGAGGTTCGCGCCGGGCGTCCGAAATTTTTTACACGATCAGTGGTCCTTCGTAGTCAATTGAGGGTTTTGTGCCGTGGTGTTCAATTCGTTTTTCGGGTGTTTCGCCGAGTTTATAGAAGCGCAGGCTGTCTTGTTTGGGGTCGAAGGCACTGATCAGTTTGGCTTTGAGTTTGGCCCATTGGGTGGCCCCGACGTTGCATTCGAAGACGGAGAATTGCACGCGCTGGCCGTATGATTCGCAGGCTTTGGCGATGTGTCGCAGGCGTCGGCGGCCTTCTTTGGTCGTGGTCGTTACGTCGTATGTTATCAACATGAGCATTTTTGTTCCTTGTTATTTCATCAGGTACGGCGGATATTTTTCGAGGTCGCCTCGTATGGTGCGTGCCATAAGCCGGGCCTGGTAGTAGGGTAGCAGGGCGTAGGTGGTTTTTTCGTCACTGAATGGATGGGTGATTTCTTCCTGCTTGCGTTTTTGCCAGGCGGCGAGAAATTTTTTGCGGCCTTCGTCGGTCAGTATCACCGCCTCGGAGCCGGTTGTAACGAGATCGTCGGCTTTGATCTGCCCGAGGTTAATCATGCCGTGTACGAAGCGGTCGGCGAGTGCGGCGCGGAATTCTTCCATGAGGTCAAGCGCCAGCGAGAGCCTGCCGGGTCGATCAGCGTGGAGGTATCCGACGGCGGGGTCGAGGCCGATGGCTTGGAGGGCCGAGGCGCAGTCGTGCATCAGCAGCGAGTAGGCAAAGGAGATTAGTGCGTTTATGGCGTCTTTTGGCGGGCGGCGGTTGCGTCCGTTGAAGCGGAATGTTTCGTCTTGGGTGATTATAAAAAACTCGAATGCACCAAAGTATGTGCGGGCGGCTTCGCCTTCGTAGCCGCGAAGCTTGTCGATATCGCTGGCTTCGGCGGTAAGATCAATACTGCACTTGAGGCTGTCGATGGCTTTTTGGGCCTGCTGCGCGCCATCGGCGTCGGGCCGCTCGCGGCGCGCGCGCTGGAGCAGGGCACGGCTGTTGGCGATTTTGCCGAGGACGGAGTGGCGCGCAATTTCGAGCGCGGCTTTGGGGTCGTCGGCGCGTCGGTATTGCTCTCGGCGCAGCAGGACGTTGCCTGAGACCGGGCCGATGACGCGGGCCTGAAAGCGGCCCCATTCGGTGATGAAGGATATGCCGATGCCGTTGACAGCGCAGGCGGCCATTGCTTCGGGGCTGACGAATATCTGGCCGAAGCAGACGATGCCGCTGATGTGGTGCAGCGGTACGCGGAGTTTGGTTTCGCCTTCGAAGACGACCAGGACAGTTTCGTTGCGCTTGCGGACGGACGCGCCCTGAAGCGTTACGAAGAGTATGTTGCAAAACTGCGTGTTCATTTTGTGTTGTCCTTGACGAAAGTGTCGATGTAGCGGCTTACGTCGCGTCGCTGCGCGATTATTTCGGGCATACACAGATTGACGAGGGAACAGTTGCGACATCGCGGCCCGGGCTGGGGCGGGGGAACGATGCGCTCGTCCATTATTTTGCGAAAGTGTTTGGCGGCGTGCTCGGTCGTGGCGCGCAGTTCTTGATCGAATTCGACTTCTAGGCGTTTTTTGGAGGCGGCGTAGTAGATTGCGCCGCGTGGCACTTCGATGTCGAGCATTTCTTCAAGGCACAGGGCCTGCGCGCAGGCCTGGACTTCGTCGTGAGTCCAGCGTTTTCGCCTGCCACGTTTATACTCGACCGGGAACGGCCGCCATATTTCGGCGCCGTCCCCGGTTTGTTCACGGTGGAACTCTACGACATCGGCCTTGCCGATCAGTCCGAGGCGATACGAGCGGATGTGCAAACTGCGCTCGACGCGGATGCCGTCCCGTATCTCTGTTCCCGGCAGATGCGCGCGTTCATGGAGGGATTTGCCTTCGACGGTGAATCGGTTGTCGGCGGCAAGGCCATCGACGTGTCGCAGCGCGCACTGGCGCGTGCAATACATAAGGGCTTCGAGGCCGGACAGCGGCAGCAGGTCGTCGTCCATGATTACAGCCTTTCGCTCATATCGACACCGGGGAAATCGTCTGGTTTGAAATTGACGCTGATCTCGTAATCCGTGAAATTGCGGGGTGGTTTGGTTTCGTCTTTGAGTTTGGTATCTATCGTGGCGAAGAGTTTGTGCGAGGGCGCGTTGCCTAGCGCGGCTTCGTGTTTGAAGACGAAGAGTTTGCGCGCGTGCATCTCACCGCGTGATGCGGAGTGGTCGTGCTCGAACATTGTCTCCAGCGATTTCCAGAGGAGTTCGAGATCGCCTTCGGTGAAGCCGGTGTCGGCGGCGAAGTGCGGCGAGATAAAACCGTGCGCGCGGTACAGCCCGTAGGGCACGGTGCTCTTGCGGCCCATCTCGCCCATGCCCTTGGTAGTATCGGCCTTTTCTTGAGTGGTGAAGGCGACGCGCGTCCGGCAGTGTTCGAGTGAGAGCATGGGGTCGATGGAGCGGGCGAAGTTGATCTGGACGGGGCCGCGTACCTGGCCGCAATTTACGCCGGTGGTCATTACGGCACCGAAGGTGCGGATGTCGTAGAAACGGTCGCACATCCATTGGCGGGCTTCTTCGATGGCATCGCGGACTTCTTTGCCTTTGCCTTTGGCACGTTTTGCAAGTTCGGGGTCGGCGTCGTAGGCGCGCTGGTGCTGGGCGTTGAGCGCTATGCCGCCGCGGGTGTGATGCCGGATGTAGATCTCGTAGTTGGTGTCTTCTTTGCCTTTGGCGAGTTCGACGTAGTCGCGGATCTTGCGTTTGAGGCAGACATCGGTAACGAAGCCATGCCCGGTTTCGGGATCGGTGCGCGGCAGGTTGCCTGCATCGGGATCGCCATTGGGATTGCCGTCTTTGACGTCGAAGAGATACACAAATTCGTA
>CAYSUZ010000273.1:0-3060 GCA_964434335.1 uncultured Planctomycetota bacterium
AGCTGCTCGAAGAAAACTACAAAGCCAAGCGAATTTCGTACACCACCGACCTTACCACCTCCGCTGGTGACGCAGAGATAATCGGCATCACCGTGGGAACACCATCACAGGAAGACGGATCGGTGGATATGTCCTACGTCGACAAGGTGGCCGAGCAGATCGGTAAAAGCATCAAAAACTATACGGTCATCGTTGGTAAAAGTACCGTTCCCGTCGGAACATCCAGGCGTGTCTGCGATATCATCCGCAAGCATACGTCCGTCGAGTTCGACTACGTCAGCAATCCCGAATTCCTCCGTGAAGGCAGCGCTATCGAAGACGCGCTCAACCCCGACCGCATTGTTGTCGGCGTCTCCTCCGACCGCGCACGCAAGGCGATGGAGGAACTCTACAAGCCCTTTAACGCGCCGCTTATCGTTACCGATGTGAAGAGCGCGGAAATCATTAAGCACGCTGCGAACTCCTTCTTGGCGCTTAAAATTTCCTATATCAACGCCGTTGCCAACGTTTGCGAACTGGCCGGCGCCAATATCATGGAAGTCGCCGAAGGCATGGGACTTGACCTCCGCATCGGTCGTCAATTCCTCAACGCGGGCCTGGGTTACGGTGGGTCGTGTTTCCCCAAAGACGTCGATGCATTCGTGCGCATATCCGAAGAACTCGGCTACGAGCTAAACATTATCAGGGAAGTGCAGAGCATTAATCAGGAACAGCGCAAACTCTTCCTCCGCAAGATTGAACAGGAACTCTGGATCGTCAAGGGCAAGACCATTGGTATTCTCGGTCTGGCATTCAAGCCCAACACCGACGATATGCGCGAAGCACCTGCTATCTTCCTTATTGAGGAACTTCAGAAGCGCGGCGCGATAATCAAGACCTACGATCCCCAAGCGATGAACAACGCTAAGAGTCTGCTGGACAAGGTCGAGTATTGCAACAATCCCTACGATGTGGCCAAAGATGCTGACTGTCTCGTACTTGTAACCGAGTGGGACGAGTTCAAGAACATGGACATCAAGAAGATCAAGGGACTCATGGCCCAGCCGATTTTCATGGATGGGCGCAACATTTTCGATCCGGCGGCAATGCTCGAAATGGGCTTTAATTACAGAAGTATTGGCCGTTAAGATTTGATAACGAATAGATTTATAACCAGGCGCGGTAAATCCGCGCCTGATGCCTTTTGTAAGAATCGCATTTGATTGAGGTATGGCGATGCCCGACACTGACAAAAAAGAACATGTTCTTGGCAATGTAGCGGTCTACCCCGGGACGTTCGATCCGGTAACGCGCGGTCATCTGGACCTGATCTGTCGAGGATCAAAACTTTTCGATCACCTCATTGTAGGAGTCGCCAGCGCTCCCCTAAAGAAAGCCCTTTTTTCGCTCGACGAACGTGTTGAAATGATTTGCAATTCTGTGCCTCACTTGAGCAACGTCGAAGTGGAAAAATTTTCCGGCCTTACCGTCGATTGGGTTCGCACCAAACATGCCAGCGTCATGCTGCGCGGCATCAGGACGGTTAGCGACTTTGAATACGAATATCAACTTGCCCTGACCAACCGCACGCTGGCCAAAGATGTCGAGACGGTTTTCATCATGCCCGGCGAGCAGTTTTCTTTTATCAGTTCGACGCTGGTCAAGAATATCGTGGCATCGGGCGGCAACGCAACCGATTTTGTTACGCAGGAAGTTTTCGAGAGATTGCGCGCTAAGATGCGCGATCTTAAATGATTGCTTCTGTCGTTTTTTCAAATAAAAATATTTTTAGGACGTATAAAACACATGGCAAAGCAAATTATCAGTACCAAAAATGCACCGGGCGCAGTAGGCCCCTATTCTCAAGCCACGCTCGCTGACGGTTTGCTGTTCGTCTCGGGGCAGCTTCCGATGAATCCTGAGACCGGCGAACTGATTATTGGTGACGTTCAGGCCGCAACAAAGCTGTGCCTGACAAATCTCAAGGCTGTTGTCGAGGCCGCTGGCGGCACGCTAGCCGACGTTCTAAAGACAACCGTCTTTCTAAAGGACATGGGCGATTTTGCCCCGATGAACGAAGTCTACGCGACTTTTTTTACGGAAAACCCTCCTGCCAGAGCCTGCGTACAAGCCGCCGCCCTGCCTAAGGACGTAGATGTTGAAATCGAAGCCGTAGCGAAAATCGCGTAAGGAGAATAATATTTTGAAGACAACGGGAAAAGTGCTTTTGCTTGGCGTATGCCTGCTTGCGATGGGATTTGTTTTTTCTGGATGTGAGACAACCACAGCAAACAAATCAAGTCTATTGGATGCGAATTCAAATACGAGCGAGTTGCAAACAAAAAATAGTGCCGAATTTTCCGACAAAGAAAAAGGCATCTACCTGCGCACCCTGCCTAACGGTATGCGGGTTGTCGTTCAGGTCAACCGCACCGCTCCGGTTGTGTCGTGTTACGCGATGGTGCACACCGGCTCTATTCACGAGGGCGAATATCTGCGCTGCGGCATGTCGCATATTTTTGAGCACGTGATGAGCGGCGGTACTACTACAAAACGCACTGAAGACGAAGCCCGCAAATTGAAGGAACTCATCGGTTGTTCTTCCAACGCCGCGACCAGCAAAGATTACACCATATATTATATGACTGCTACGAGCCGCTATTTTCCACAGTTGGTCGATCTGCTCAGCGACTATCTTGTGCGCTGTACGTTTAACGAGAAAGAGCTCAAACGCGAATTCGGCGTGATTACCCAGGAAATCCTCAAGGGCCAAGAAGAGCCATCTCGTGTGATGTATAATCTTTTTAGTGAGACAGCCTACGATAAACATCCGATTCGTTATCCGATCATTGGCTATGTCGAAGACTTCCTTCGGGTCAATCGACAGGATATGACAAAATACTACCGCGAGCGCTATGTTCCCGAGAATATAGTTTTTTCCGTCGCTGGCGACATTGATCCCGAAAAAGCTTTTGCTGTTATAGGCGAGGCATTCAAATCTTTTGAAGCGCGCCCGCTGGTCAAGCCCAAAATGCCGGAAGAACCGGTCAAATACGGCATTTTGGGCTTGACCAGCGGGCG
>CAYSUZ010000274.1:0-3059 GCA_964434335.1 uncultured Planctomycetota bacterium
TTATGCCATTCATTGTGCTTTGAGGAGAGCGTCAGATGAAAAAATTTGCTACGTGGTTGTGTCTTTGCGTCCTGCTAGTCGGCTGCGGTGAGGAAGTCCAGAATCCGCAAGCAAAGCCCACAACAAAAAAAATTGATCCCGTGCCGCCTAAAACTCAACCAAAGCCGCCGGAAAACAAAACTCCGCCTACCCCCAAAAAGCCCAAAGTCCCCCCGCCGACAATCAGAAGGACCGTCCCGGAGCAGGGAGCAAAAATAGACGCAGGCATAATTGAGATCGAGCTGCATTTCAGTGAAGCAATGAACGAAACCGTGAAAACGCCCGACGAAATTGACGGATTTGCTTTGCCGGAGAAGCAGTCGGCGGCCTTTTTCCGAAAAGCCAACATCCTCGTTATAAAAGTCCTGGTCGCAAGCGAAACGCAATACGCGCTGGGCATCAATCAGGACAACGAGCGTTTTAAGACCGCCGAAGGTCGGGCGGTCGCGCCGTTCGTGCTAAAATTCCATACAAAAAAGGATAATTCCAACACCTACGGCTGGAGCGAGATGAACGATAAGGAAATCAGCCGGGACGAGGCGCTGCTGAATCTGCTGGCACGCGAAGGCGACAAGATAACAGTAACAGGCGAATTCAAACTGACTCAGAGCGTTATCAACAGTTTCGGCGGGCAACTGCAATCCCGCAACGTAACCGACCACTCAGGCAAAAGCAAATACACCGACGAGATTCTGGCGATACGCAAAAACAAATTTCACAAAATCAAACGCGCATACGGGCAGGTCTACATGCAAACCAGCGTCAAGGGCAGCATGATGGAAAAGAAGCCGTTTATCGTAGCCGAAGCCGTTACGGACAAAACATACTTGCTGGAACGTTCGGGATCGTCGTACGAAGTTACCCGCGACGGCTCGCCGGTTTCGCAGGAGGAGGAGAAAAAGGCGAAGTACGAGATGACTATTCCCGACTTCCTGCCGCGCGACAAGATCGTAAAAAAGGGCGATAGTTTCGAGCCGGAAGGAAAGTGGCTCGACGGGATTGGCGCGATAGTTTGTGGGCTTTCGTCGGTAAAACCCGACAGCAGCACAGCGACGATAACCGTAGAAAATGTCGTATTCTCCGAATACTTGAAAACAACGATAGTCCGGTTTTCGCTCAAGGCCAAGGTCAAGGGGACGTGGGTCGCAACAGGCGCACCGGGCGAGATTGACTTCGAAGGAGCATTCTCCGTAAACGCAACAAAAGGCAGGCTTATCGCGGTGGCAATTAACGGCAAAGGAACATTCACCGGCAAGATTGATCCGCTAACAGGCGGGACAAAAAGCATGAAAGTCGAAACGTACATAGAAACAAATTGGTCCTACAAATAACGCGAGACGCTGCTCTACGTCAATCGCGGCATAGGCATGGAAGCCGACCCCGCGCCAAGGATGCGTTTTTGCGCTCGCCCGGAAATTACGGTTTTCAAAATCAGGCCAGCCCGCAAATAACAAGGAGGCGATTTGCCTTACACATATGAATATCCTCGACCATCGGTAACCACAGACGCGCTGGTATTCCGCGTTCGCGCGGGGCACATCGAAATCGCCCTGATAAAACGCGGGCACTACCCGCACGAAGGCATGTGGGCGCTGCCGGGTGGGTTTGTGGACATGGACGAGCCGCTGGAGACTGCGGCAGTACGCGAGCTTCGCGAAGAAGCGGGCATAGGAGTCGCGGGGCTGAGGCAGCTGGGCGCGTACGGCGATCCCGACCGCGATCCGCGCACGCGCATTATCGCGGTGGCATATTACGGATGGGCGATTCCGGGCGAAGATTTGCTGGCGGGCGACGACGCGAGTGAGGCGCAGTGGTATCGGGTGGACGGTTTACCGGAGATGGCTTTCGACCACGACGCCATCATCGCTGACGCGCTGGAAGCAATCCGGCGAGGGGCGCATTTTGGCCTGGAGCATTGCGCTATGCTGGGCGAGCCTTTTTCACGCGGAGATTTCGTAGCACTTCACAAAAAACTCTTCGGAGCGGATTTCGACGCGAAAAAACTTTTCGAAAACAATCTGGCCGCAGCAAAAATCCGCGCCGTTTCCAAAGATGGCGAGAATTTTGAGATCATATAAATTTCCGCTTGTTTTTCCTTGACACTTTGCCTGCACATTCTTAATATGCGCGCATCTAGAGCGTACTCGAGTATGCTGGTCGGAGTTTTTTCCCGCCGTTCGACCGGTGGATGCTTCCCGGGTTCGCCCCCCATCTAAATCAATCAGTGTGAAATCACGCAATATCCAGTTAATTTTTCGAAGTGGTAGTAGCAACAAAGGTTGCCGGTTCAACGGCCACTGTCTTTCCGAATCACTGGAGAAAAATCGAAAAAAATGTTATCCGAAAAACGCAATACAAGCAATGGCATCCTTAAGGTTATCCTTATGCTGGTGTTGCTCTACATTTTCCTGCTCAGCATCCAGTCGCTCTCTGATGGATTCCAGATGCTTGGCACTGGCTTTGCAAACGGCTTGCTTGAGACAACCAAAAACCCCTTTATCGCCCTGATCATCGGCATTCTGGTAACCAGCATCATCCAAAGCTCATCTACGACGACAACAATGGTAGTAGCGTTAGTAGCAGGCGGCACACTCAGTGTCTCAAACGCTATCCCCATAGTCATGGGCGCAAATATTGGCACGACCATCACAAACACGCTGGTTAGTTTGGGGCATATCAAGCGCAAAGACGAGTTCCGCCGGGCGATGAGCGCGGCGATGGTTCACGATATTTTCAATATTATGTGTGTAATCGTTTTCCTCACCCTGGAAATCGCAACGGGGTTTCTTGAAATTTCGGCATCATGGCTGGCAAAGACTTTTGTCGAATACGGGGGCTTCAAGTTCGCCAGTCCCTTAAAAGTCATAATCAAACCGGTAGTCAATGGTTTCATAAACTTTGTCAGCAGCAATATCACCTTAATCCCGTGGAACGGCATAGTGGTCATTGGCGTCTCCCTTACAGCGCTCTTCACTGCATTAATCGGCATGGTCAAGGTAATGCGGTCGGCCACGCTGGCG
>CAYSUZ010000275.1:0-3048 GCA_964434335.1 uncultured Planctomycetota bacterium
CGTTTCAGAGCTTGTTAAAATTGGCCGCACATGACTATCACACATATACGCACTCGGTAAATGTCTGCACTTACAGCCTGATGCTCGCCGACTCAATGAAAGAGTTTAGCTCTTCGGAACTGAAGGAACTGGGCATGGGCGCAGTTTTGCACGACATCGGCAAATCACGCATAAGCGATTCTATCATCCGCAAAAGCGGGCCGCTAACCAGCGACGAGTGGGGCGAGATGAAGAAGCACCCGCAATTCGGCGCCGAAATTCTCGCCGACAACGAATACTTTTCAGCAAACTCCATGTCCATCGTAACCGGTCATCATGAAAAACTTAACGGCAGCGGTTATCCACAAGGCCTCCACGCAAGCGAAATCGGACTGATGGCGCGAATAACGTGTGTGGCGGATATTTTCGACGCGCTCACCACCAGCCGCCCATACAAAGGCGCGATCAGTTCTTTCGACGCGCTGATGTTGATGAATCGTGAGATGTCTGACCAGATCGACATCCATATCTTCGAGCACCTCATCCTTCTGCTCAAAGTCACCTAGAGCAAAATCACATCGTGTGCATTCGTCCAAAGATTTGGGATATTATTTTCGATAATGATTATCGGAGGTAACATCAAACTGGATCAATCATTACACGGCATCATCACAAAAAAAGCTCACCATGCACAACGAGCAGGCGGGGATTATATGCCAGTGCTGGCCGACGGATTGCGAGTCAACACCGTGCTGGATTTCGATCTTTTCCTAAGGCAACCCGACGAGCATTACGTTCTTTACCGCAACAAAAATCTCGCTTTCACTTCCGAAAACGCAGAACGACTTCGAAAAAGCAAGGCAGGCTACATTTGCATATCGAGTAAAGACCGCGAGGCATATCTCAATTACATAGAAGGCCAACTTTCCCAGATTATTAGCGATTCATCAGTTCCCGTTGATCGCAAGACAACGCTGCTCTACGAAGCAGCCATCAACGCAACCCATGAGATTTTCTGTGAGTCTCCGACAAGCGCCGGAGTCGAACGCGCAATAACTATCGCAGGCAACATTGCCGCACTCATTACAACAAGCCCAGAGGCCTTCGAGTGGATAATCAAAACAACACCGTCCGAATACACAATCGAAACGCACTCTATAAACGTCTGCGCTTATAGCCTGGCGATTGCTAATTCAATGGCAACGTTGAGCGCCGAAGATATGCGCGCGCTGGCCATCGGCGCGCTGTTGCACGATATCGGCAAATGCAAAATCGACGAGGACATCCTCAACAAACGCGGGGAACTGAATACGCGCGAATGGGAGGAATTGAAAAAACACCCTGAGTACGGGCTGAAAATGCTGGAGGGCTTTGCGGGGTTGCCGCCGGGGGCGTTGCTGATAGTAAATCTGCACCACGAAAAAGTCGATGGATCAGGTTATCCTGCTGCATTGAAAGGAAAAGACATTCCTCTACCAGCCCGAATTACATGCGTCGCCGACATCTTCGATGCGATCACCTCTGATCGCGCATACAAGGGCGCCATCGGCTCATACGAGGCGCTAATAGAGATGGCGGACGAGATGCAGGCCGCTATCGACGGCGAAGTTTTCGCATACTTCATCAAGCTGCTGCAACTCTAGAAACATCCTTCGCAATGCTCCGCTAGACAGGCCGCAGGCGCGAATACTCAATCACCCGAACAACGTCGCGCATATCACAAGGCTTCTGCAGACAGTCATTCGCCCCGCTATTCATCTCCTCGATGTACATATCGAGATCAAGATCCTGCGAGACAAACAACACGCCCACATCGGCGCTGCGAGACTTCAGGCGGCGAGTAAGTTCGATACCATTAATTTGCGGCAAACAGTGATCAACCAACACAAAGTCAATTTTGCCGCGCTCGGCCTCGGAAAGAGCATGGTCGGGATTATCGGTCAGGCACACATGAAAGTCGTGCTTGCGTAGCGCCCCGGCAAGGCGCAAACTATGAGCCTCGTCGGAACCAACTATCACTACCGATCGTTTTATTGCCGACATCTTACATCTCCTTAATATTAGATAAACGTGAATAAGATGCGCAAGTAGATGTTTTTTCAATATGGGACGGATTGAGGTCGTTTGACAGCTTGTGGGAAGCAATGATGGTGGTCGACTTGGTTTGGCCCATTTCCAGCACTCCTTTACATGAATTATATCACATTTTACAAAAAAGTAAAGTCGATTCGCCGCAGCAGCAGGTCAATCTCATAACGCTATAAGTCTAGAGCGGTTGTATTAAGAGAAGAGAAAGATGGGATAGTATTTCGCATGGTTTGGCACAAAAAAATCCCGCAGCGCCGAAGCACTACGGGAAATTCTTGACATAGATGTGGGTATTTACTTGCCCTGCAATTTAAGCTGATTCGCTCTGGCGTTATCGGCAGCTGCGCGCTGAGTATCACCGGGCTTGTTGCGAGCAGTGTAAGATGCGGCGCGATTGCTATAATAGAGCGGCGTTTTGGGCTGACGTCTTATGGCCTCCGAGAAATATTTTATCGCATTCTCGAAATCCTTTTTGTTGTACTGCGCTACGCCCTGGTCGTTATATGCGCGCGCCAACTCCTGCAACAAGTTGTGGAGTTTTGGATTGAGTCTATATGCGATCTCGTAATCCATTATCGCCGGCATGAAGTCCTTGCGAGAATAGTTTATCTTTGCGCGCAGGAAATAAGCAAACGCATAATCTGCTTTGTGTTTTATTGCCTCGTTAAGATCAGCCATTGCGCCTATCAAATCGTTTTGGCGACTATACACCATCGAACGGTTGGCCAGCGCAACCGCATAGCCCGGTTTCACATTTATAGCAAGATCAAACATGGCCTTGGCGGTCTCGTTTTGATTCTTGTCTAGAAACTTCACCCCGTAATCATTATAAACAATCGCCAATTCCGTCTTAATGATTTCATCTTCAGGCAACATTTTGTGAGCCTTCGAGAAATCTGCAATAGATTTTGGATAGTCCAAAAGCTGTGCGTAAGCGTAGCCGCGATATCGGTAAGCCGCCACGTAGTTAGGATTGTATGT
>CAYSUZ010000276.1:0-3048 GCA_964434335.1 uncultured Planctomycetota bacterium
GTTCCGCAGGGGAAAATAAATGCTCTTGTCAAAAAACTCGGCTCCGAGGATATCGAGGAGCGTCTTGCCGCCCGCTCCACCCTTTTGCGTATAGGTGCGCCTGCCAGGGACGCGTTGCAAAAAGCGCTCAAAAGCCAGGATCTGGAAATTGCGTTTGCTGCTGACTTGATATTGTCCGCGTTGGACAAAATTCGGTTTATTGCCCATTGTCGCACGACTGATTCGAGTTCGCTAGAGGGCAAGTTTCTTAAAGTAAAAATCATTCAATTACCTGATGACGGCAATATAGACAGATACCGCTATGGCTACGATTCCCGTAATATGCAGGGCGATGCGATTACTCTGCCTATCTCCTCTAATGGTGTTGTGTTTTTGCCGACGGCGGCACCGGAGCATCGTTATCTTATACAACTTTCGATTGACGGTTATGACACAATTAGCGCGATGACTCCGCGGCTTCAGAATATGCCCGTTTTGTTGACGGCCACATTTTCACCTACCATAATAAGAGGAGACTATCCTGATAACCGACCGCCGTCGAAAACCAATCCCAAAAAGAAAATGCGCACGATTACGGGTCGTGTTGTTGACGTGAAAAATAACAACGCGCCGGTATCGGGTTGCAATTTGTATGCTGGGAACAATATTTCCGACGTCTCAGCCAGCGATGGTACTTTCAAATTGGAAGGCGCTCATATCTCACGATATCTGCATATCAATATGGAGGGTTGGCGGCAGGTGGAAATAGAGTGGAAAAAACTTGAGGGCGGCAATTGGGAAGCAACTGTGAAAGTCATGGAAGAAAAATGGTTTCGCGGAAAACTCGCCTTTACACTGATCAAACCCGATGGCAAGCCCTTGTCCGCAACGGAATATCGGATTGGCGACCAAAACGATTTTAGGGGGCATATTGAGTATTGGCGATGGCGACAGCAAAGCACTAAATTTCCCAAGACCGGCAAAGATGGTTCTATTGAACTAGAGCGCATGATTGACGACAGTGGCAAATTAATTATTTATATTCCCGGATATGCGCCGATTAATTTGTCAGATTACAAGTTAAAGGGAAACGAAACAGTAATGCTGGAAAAACCTTTGCAACTTTCACGCGGGCGAGAGATGAGTGTTTCCGTGGTTGATGACAGCGGCAAGCCCGTTGCCGGAGCGCTGATTGTAATGAACTATCCCGGGTATAGGGCTATCAATATCGGAACCCGCTTTCTGCGCGAATGTCGCAGGCCGGAATTCAAAAAAATGTTTGCATTCCATCCTCGATATTGTGTGGCAGACAGCAAGGGCAATGTTAAGATAACTGGTCTGGGCGAAAAACAATTTAATTTGCGTGTTATGGCAACGAATTACATACCTTCCAATCTTGTAAGCGTAAAGGTCAAACCAGATGATACCTTTGCTCCTCAAAAAATCACCCTGATACGCACATGCAGTATGACCATTCGTAGAAGAAAGGGCGGCCACAATTTTAGTTTTGTTGCGCTTTCTCTACATGAGGACGACAAATCGAATCGTAAGGATGGTGGTGTTTGTTTTTATTTTGATAATCCTACTTCTCAAGGAACGTATGATTTCGATGGCGGACGTGGTCATTTTAGAAAGCATTCTTATCTAAGGCCCGGGGAACATAGCTTTATCATCTATGTTCCCGGTAGTAAACCGAAGGGTATCTGCCGGGAATTAAAAGCAGGCGAGGATGCAGTCGAAGAAATTTCACTTGAGCTTATTAAATATGGATCGATTTCCGGGAAAATAAAATTTGGCGACGGAATCGAACGCAAAGATATCGGCGAGGCACACCTGGGCCTGGTTGGCGGTGATGTCGGTCTTGAGCCGTTGCGCCTGCGAATTGCCGAAGACGGTAGTTTCGTTGTCAAGCGCGTTGCCGAGGGCCGAAACTACATCAGTGTGCGCCATAGCGACGGCAAATTGCTGGGGTTTTACTCTGTCGATATTGTTGCTGGCAAAAATTCTCAGGTCGAGATAAAAGTTGCGCAGGCTCGTGTAAAAGGAGTGCTCTACGATGCCGCAGGTGTTCCACAGGCTTTGCAACTGATGAAGATCACACGTATTCCCAGGCTCTCGTCACAAGAAATGAGCGTAATTCCTGACTCCAGAAACAATGCGGGAATTAGTAGGGGCTATCGGAAACCGCAACCCATCAAACGAATGCAAGAGGCCGAGACCCAAACCACAAACCTCAAAGGCGAGTTTACCTTTACTGCGCTGGTTGCAGGGCGATATATCATTTTTTCAAAACAAACCCCGCTTGGCGTGGTGGTAGATGTCAAACCCGGCGAAAATGTCATCGACGTTAGACCGGTGCAGGCCAGCATATCAGGCAAGGTAATCGGGCTTGGCACGCAAAAAGCCCAAGTCAGCCTGCTGCGGGTTTACCATGATCCTGAAGATGTGGCTGTGCTGGCGCGAAAATGTTATGTCGGCAAAGACGGCGCTTTCAAACTCGAAAACGTGCCGCCGGGAGATTATATGGTTATTGCTGCGCTGCAAAATGTCACAATGAAGTGTGTTGCGAGGCTCGTTGTCAAGGACGCGACCCCCGTAGATGGCGTGGAACTTGCTTGGCCAGCCAAGGAAAGCATGCGTGTCTTAAGGGGCCGCATAACCAATTACGCACCCCCCAGGATATCTAACAGCCAGAATAACAAAATGGAGCGCATGTATCACGTCTTGATTGACACCCCGACTAACCCAATGAGCGAATCCATTACCGACGTTAATAATCAAGGCAAGAATAAGGATAGCATAGCGCCTTATGTGCTGATTTCGGGTGCTTACCGCAGCGTGGCGAAAGTCAACGTTGACGGCACATTTCAGATAGAATTACCCGCCGGGAAATACAAACTCGCCGTGCCCGGGCTTTATCTTATACTGACAATGCCGCACATGCGGCAAAAGTTTACGAGATTACGATTGATGCCGACAAGCCGGTTACCGATGTGGAAATACCTCCCAAAAAAATCGAACCCGCGCCTAAACCAGCGCCAGCGCCCGAACAACCCAGGACCGGCCCTT
>CAYSUZ010000277.1:0-3046 GCA_964434335.1 uncultured Planctomycetota bacterium
GACTAGGCCTTCGGGCAGCTTGATACCGCAGACCGCGCCGGTGCGCTGGTAGTCTTTCCAACCTGAACCGGTCAGATACCCGCGTACAATGCACTCCACCGGGTAGACCTTGCCTTTTTTGACCAGCATACTGCGCCCGCTCAGCATCTCGGCATTGGCACGAACTTCAGCGGGCATTTTGTTGATATCGGTTTCGATTACATGATTGGATACGATACTGGCAGTGCGCTCGAACCAGAATTTCGATATCTGCGTCAGTGCCGCGCCCTTGTGGGGTATGCCCTGCGGTAAAACCACGTCAAAGGCCGATATGCGGTCGCTGGCAACGAACAGCAAGTATTCGCCCAGGTCGAAAATGTCGCGAACCTTGCCTTTGCTGAGTCGCTTGAGACCCACAGGTTCAATGTCGATATACGTCTTATCGCTCATTTGGTACTTACCTCGTGTTTTAGTTATCCAACTCATCCATGATCGCCCCGGCAAGAGGTCGGATCGTTTTTTCGCCAAAATCAAAATGGATTCCGGCGGTTTCGAATAGTTTTGGAAGCGGCTGGGACTTGCCCAGCGCCAGGGCTGCGGCGTAATCCTTAAGCGCGAGCGCCAGGTCTTCTTTGGAGCGCTGCCATATCTGCAACGCGCCGAGCTGTGCGATTCCGTATTCAATGTAGTAGAACGGCACCTCGAAAATGTGCAGCTGCCTGTGCCATCCGTATGCACGCGCGTCTTCGAACCCGCTCCAGTCTTCGATACCACCGAAACGACCCATCAGTTCAACCCATTTGTCGCGGCGCTGCTGACGGGTGTGGTCGGGGGTGGTATATATCCAGTGCTGGAAGGCATCAACCGTAGCAATCCACGGCAGCAATTGAATGATGTTTTCGAGATGCTGTCGGGCAGAACGATGCGCGTCATCATCGCTGTAAAATTCCGCCAGATGCGGCATCCCCAGCAGCTCCATGCTCATTGAAGCAACTTCGGCGAATTCCATCGGCGATGAGCGATACGGCATGAATGCCTCGTCGCGTGTCTGGAACGCGTGGAAGGCGTGACCGCCCTCGTGCAACAGCGTCCAAACGTCGCGGTCAAGGCCGACGGCGTTCATGAAGATAAACGGCAGCCGCCACTCGTAAAGAGTCGCCTGATAACCACCGGGCGCTTTGCCGATGCGACTGTCGAGGTCTAGCAGGTTGCTCTCGATCATTTGGCTGAAAACCGAGCTGACGTCTTTGCTGATTTTTTCGAAAATGTGTCGGACGCCTTTGCTAAGGTCCTGGGTGTTTGTGAATGGGCGCAACGGCGCGCGGCCCAACGAATCGACCGCAAGATCCCATGGGCGCAGGGTGTCGAGTTTCATATCGGCTTTGCGTTTTTTCTGAATTTCGCGGGCGATGGGCACGATGTATTTTTCGACGGCATTATGGAACGCCTCGCAGTCCGCTGGCGAGTAGTCAAAGCGCATCATCGCGTCGAACATATAATCGCGGAAGTTGTCGTAGCCAGCATTTTTGGCAATTTTGCCACGCAGCTTGAGCATCTCGTCAAATATGTCTTCGAGCGTGTCGCGATCCTGAAGGCGACGCTGTCCGACTAGCGTCCAGGCTTCCTCTCGCACTTTGCGGTCTTCTTTTTCGAGATAAAGCGCCATCTGCTGCAACGTGCGAGTCTCGCCCTCGAAGTCAACGGTCATAGCGCCGTTGAGTTTCTGGTAGGTCTGACTGAGTTTTGATAGTTCTACCTCGAGCGGAATATTTGCCTCACGGTACATCTCGGCTTCGCGGCGGGTGTCGCGATCATAAACGAAATACTTGCCGCTGGCGAGCGTGGCGCTCTCCGGATGCTCAATATACATGCGATCGATCTTGTTCCAGTGCGGCTTGCATTTTGGAATGATAGTCTGCACGAAATGCATGAAGTCCGCCTCGGCTTTTTTGTCATCGGTCTGGCAAGTCATGGCGATGTGGCGCAGGGAGTTTTCCTGCGTGATGCATGCGCCCAATTCGCTTATCTTCAGCAGCCACTCCTCAAGCTCTTCGGCGGTTTGCGGATTTTCATTTTCGAGCTTCTCGAACAGCGGCTCGATCTGCTCCCAGTCGCCAAGGTCGGCATCGGTGGGAACGAAGCTGCGCGGAAATTCATTTTTCTCTACCTTGATGTCAAGCATTACCAACTCCTCGTCACAAAGATTTCACAAAAAAAATTGATCCAATAACCAGCACGCATTATACACAAGATCACCGACAGAATAAAGAGCAGGTATCACTGGTTTCGCCTAAAAAAAAGCCCCCGGCAAAGGGGGCTTGGGTGGTCTTGTGTCATAGGTTTATTTGCGGAATTTTCTTCGCGCCGCCACAAGCAGCCCCGACGCGCCGGTGAGCATAATAATAATCGTGGAAGGTTCGGGGATGGCCTCGCAATGCGTGCCAAAATAGAGGCTATCGAGCGCAAACTCAGAACCTGCGCCTACGAATACGTCAAAACGAAGATATTCCTGCGCGGGCTGGGGGATAATTTCGCGGTTACCGAAAAAGTATTGCTCGTCGGTACCGGGAATAAACCCGCCGCCGGAGCCGACGCTGTAAACGGAACAATTTACGTCGTCGGTGTAGAGGGCGAAAGAAAGGCTGTATTCGCCTTCGGCCCAATACCACGCCTCGAAGAACACTTCTTTGTAATTGTCGGGATTTGCAATGTTGGCGATATCAATGAGGATGTAACCGTTAACGCCTTCGTTGCCTCCGGTGTTGTCGATCTCAAATATACCGTTACCCTGGTCGTCAACCCACACAAAGCCTTCAGCCTCCCACGTGTCATATTGTGGGCCGCCGATACCGACGTGATAATTGTAGACACCGGGCAGTGCGTCATCGTTGAAATCTTCAAGGGATGAGCGAGTGTTGCCGTCATCAATGCCCCACCAAGTCGGTGCCACAACAGGCATAGGATTGGAGCCAGCTAATGCAGATGCTGCAAATAGGCTCGCAATTGCGATTGCAAACAAAATGGTTGTCTTCATGGTTTTCCCTCACATTCTAGGACTGTATGTTCT
>CAYSUZ010000278.1:0-3042 GCA_964434335.1 uncultured Planctomycetota bacterium
CGAGGAACTCATCAAGGAAGACATAGTTGAACTCGAAGAGCTGCTCAAGGGTATTTCTTATGTCAAAGAACTTACGCCGCGCAGTCTGGACTATGTGGTTTCCTTTGGTGAGAAAATATCGAGCAAGATACTCGCCGCTCACCTGAATCAGTCGGGTTTGTCCGCAAAGGCCTGCTATGCCTATGATTTGGGATTGAGGACCGACGACACCTTTGGTCAAGCGGCTCCCCTGCCCGAAAGCGACAAAGCCATCGCCGAGAGCGTTGCCAGTCTCGGTGACACGATTGCTGTTGTTACCGGCTACGTTGCGATGAGTCTGGCAGGCGACATTACTACGTTGGGGCGAAACGGTAGCGACTACACGGCATCTATATTTGCCGCAGCTATCGATGCCGACGAAGTCCAGCTGTGGACCGATGTTGACGGTGTGATGACTGCCGATCCGCGGGTCGTGGCGCACGCGAGCCCGCTGACAGAACTTTCCTTCGGCGAAGCAAGCGAGCTGGCTTATTATGGCGCACAAATAATTCATCCCAATACGATGATCCCCGCCGTCAAAAAGAAAATCCCCATTCGCGTTCTTAACACTTATAAACCTTCATCTCCGGGAACGATAGTTCTGAGCGAGTGCGAAAAAGATTGCGAAGTTGTCAAGGCCATCGCGCACAAAAAGCACCTTACTCTCATCGACGTCGTCTCTACACGGATGTTGTTGCAGCACGGCTTCATGGCCAAACTTTTCGAGACCTTCAATCGCTATCGCATCGTTATCGATATGATTGCCACAAGCGAAGTGAGTGTCTCGCTGACTACCGATACCAAAAAAAATATCCCCGCTGCCGTGCGTGAGCTTTCGCAGTTTGCCGACGTAACGGTAACCGAGAACATGTCGATCATAAGCATCGTCGGCGAGGGAATTTCGAAATCGCACAATGTGGCCGCCAGCGTATTCTCTGCTCTGGCGGACAAGGGTGTCAACGTTCGCATGATCTCTCAGGGCGCAACCCGAATAAATCTGGCGTTCCTGGTGGTCGACGAAGATGCCGAAGCTGCCGTACAAACCCTGCACCGTAATTTTTTCGAAGAAGAAACGGATAAATCATGCCTAAACTCATTCTCGACGGAAACTCACTGACAATTGATGTGGTTGAGCAGTTCCTGGCGACACCATCGACGAAGCTCACCATAGCAAGTACGGCTATGGAAAAGATCAACGCATCGCACAACTACCTAAAGGATCTTGTAAGCAACGACCGCGTGATATACGGAGTCAACACTGGCTTTGGCCGTCTGAGCGATGTGCCTATCAATCCTGAGGAGATGAGCCGCCTGCAGCGCAATCTTGTTCGCAGCCATGCCTGTGGCGTGGGCGATCCGCTTGATCCCGATGAAGTTCGCGCCACGATGCTTATATTGGCGAACACGCTTATTCGTGGCTGTGCCGGCGTCTCCCCCAACGTGATCAAGACTATCCTCAAATTCATTGAAAAAAACGTCATCCCCGTTGTTCCCCAGCAAGGTTCCGTAGGGGCCAGCGGCGACCTCGCACCTCTGGCGCATATTGCGCTGGTTTTGCTGGGCGAAGGCGAAGTGCTGCAAGGCAAAGACAGGATTCCCGGTGCCGAGGCCTTGAAAAAGGCGGGCATCAAGCCGATACGTCTGACGTACAAAGACGGGCTGGGATTGATTAACGGAACGCATGTCATGACCGCAATCGGCGTTATTAACTGCATACATGCGCGCAATATCCTCAAACACGCCGACCTTGCCGCGGCTATGACGCTCGACGGCTTGCGTGGCACTCCCTCCGCATACCGAGAGATCATTCATCGCCAACGTCCACATACCGGTCAGAGAACGACGGCTCGCAACATGCGCAAACTTATTGAAAAGAGCCAGATTGTTGCGTCGCACAGGGGCTGCAAAAAGGTACAGGACGCTTATAGCATGCGATGCGTACCGCAGGTGCATGGCGCGGCAAAAGATGCGTATCACTATGCTGCGCGGGCGATTACGGTCGAGATGAACTCCTCCACCGACAACCCCTTTGTATTTCCGAAAGAGAAGCTGGTAATTTCCGGTGGCAACTTCCACGGCCAGCCTATTTCCTTTGCGATGGATTTCCTCGGGATATCCTCCGCGACGCTTGGCACGATATCCGAGCGAAGGATCGAACACATGGTCAATCCCGACCTCAGCGGTCTTCCGGCATTTCTTGTTGAACAGGGCGGCCTGAATTCGGGCCTGATGATGGCGCACGTTACTGCGGCTAGCCTAGCATCCGAAAACAAAATACTGGCCCACCCTGCTTCGGTTGACACCATCCCCACAAGTGCAAACCGCGAGGATCACGTCAGCATGGGCACGACGGCGGCGAGAAAATGCCGCGCGATACTGCACAATGTCGAGAGCATACTTTCGATTGAGTTGATAGCCGCAGCGCAGGCAATCGAATTTGCGCGTCCGCTTACTTCTTCGCGCTCAGTCGAAGCCGCCCACGCTATGATCCGGGCGCATGTGGAAAAAATAACTTCGGACAGGGTATTCGGCAAGGACATCGAACTGCTCGCCAGGATTATTCACACCGGCGCTATTTTAGGTGCGGTCGAAGCCATCGCTGGCGAACTTTCTGTTTGACATCACAAGATGAGGACACTATGAAATCTGCAAAACATCCAGCAGTAAAATCGCCGCGTGGCGCTCGCAAGACCTGCAAAACCTGGGGTGCCGAGGCGGCCATGAGAATGCTGATGAACAATCTCGATCCTGAAGTAGCCGAGGATCCACAAAACCTGATAGTATACGGCGGCAGCGGCAAGGCCGCGCGCAATTGGAACTGCTACGACGCAATTGTTGCCTCACTGAAAAAACTCAAGCCTGACGAAACCCTGCTGGTGCAATCCGGCAAGCCCGTCGGCGTATTTCGTACTTCCGAAAACGCACCGCGCGTCATTATTGCCAACAGCAATCTCGTGCCCGAGTGGGCAAACTGGGGCGAATTCCGTCGTCTGGAGGCGCTGGGCCTTATCATGTACGGCCAGA
>CAYSUZ010000279.1:0-3013 GCA_964434335.1 uncultured Planctomycetota bacterium
AGCCGAAGTTTGATCCAGATGCCTGCGTGGGTTGCGGAAAATGTGAGAAGTATTGCCGCTTCGACGCCGTGCATGTGGTTGATGACAAAGCGCATTTTGATTTGTTTGCGTGCGAAGGCTGCGGGCTGTGTTCCGATGTCTGTCCTGCAAAGGCAATAACGATGCGCGAGGCATTGGTCGGCGAATCCTACCTGTCGAAAACTCGGCTGGGGATGCTGTACCATGCGCGTCTCGGTATCGGTGGCGAAATGAGTGGCAAACTTGTCGCGTCGCTGCGGATAAAGGCCGAAGAATACGCCAAGAAAAATGGCGTCGAGTTGATCCTGATTGATGGGCCGCCCGGAGTTGGCTGTCCGGTTATCGCCTCGATGAGTGGTGTTGATTCGGCGGTGATTGTTGTGGAACCGTCGCTCTCGGGCCAGCACGATATGGAGCGCGTGCTCGATCTTTGCGCGCATTTCAAGACGCCTGCTTCGGTGTTGATCAATATGGTCGATATTAATCCCGAAATTGCCGCTGATATTCGTCGAGTAGCCGAAAAACGCGGCGCGATGGTTATCGGTGAAATACCGTTTGACAAATCATTTACAAAAGCGATGATGTCGGGCAAGACCGCTGTGGAGTTTGGTAGCGAGGCTCTTGCCGCAAAACTCAAGGCAGCGTGGAAACAGGTTTTGGCTAGATGACATCATGGAAAATATTACGCAGTATACCGCACAAGTGCTGGAACATTTCCAGAACCCGCGCAACGTCGGTGAAATTGAAAACGCCGATGGCGTAGGACTGGTGGGCGATCCCAAATGCGGCGATCATGTTCGCGTATGGATAAAGGTTGCCGACGATTGTGTTGCGGATATCTCATTTAAGTGTGTGGGCTGTCCGGCGGCGATTGCCACAAGCAGCGCGTTTACCGAGATCGTTAGGGGGATGCATCTTGACGATGCGGTTGAAGTCGCCGACGAGGATGTTGAGAAGGTGCTTGGCGGTTTGCCTGAAGCAAAGCGACATTGCTCGTTGCTGGCGCCAGAGGCGTTTTACAGCGCGGTGATGGATTACGTAGTTCGCAGTACGCACGCAGAAGACGAGGAAAAATGAGCGAGAAAAAATACAAATACATTTTCGGTCCGGTTCCATCGCGGCGGCTGGGGCTTTCGCTTGGCGTAGACCTGGTTTTGTTTAAGACCTGTTGTTTCGATTGCGTGTACTGCCAGTTAGGGCGTACGACTGACAAGACTATCGAGCGCAAAGAATACGTGCCTGTGGACGAGGTGATCGCAGAGATAAAACAGCGCTGCGATGAAGGCCTCAAGGCTGACTACATCACGATGTCTGGTTCCGGCGAGCCGACGCTCAACAGCGGCATAGGTCGCGTGATTGCGGCTGTGAAAAAGATTACCGATATACCGGTTGCTGTGATTACCAACGGCGGTTTGCTTTCCGATCCTCAAGTCCGAAAAGATCTGCTGCTCGCCGATCTCGTTGTGCCTTCGCTGGACGGTGGCAACGGCGGCGCGGTCGAGCGTGTCGACAGACCCGATCCATCGATCAACTTCGACAAACTTGTCGAGGGTCTGGTCAAGTTCCGCGAGGAATTCAACGGCCAGATGTGGCTGGAGGTGTTTATCGTCGCGGGTCTCAACGACGACGATGACGATGTGGAAATGCTCGCCGAGCAGGTCGAGTTGATTAAGCCTGATCGCATTCAGATAAACACCGTCATACGGCCTCCGGCAGAATCTTATGCCCAAAGGGTTGGCGACGAGCGGATGCGCGAGATTGCGGCAAAGTTCGGCGAGAAGGCCGAGATCATTGCGCCTTTCGAGCGCGAGTCACAGCCGAGCGAGATACAATCTGGCGCGGCAGATGTTGAGGAGATGATTGCGCGCAGGCCGTGCAGTTTGCGCGACATTGCATCGGGACTGGGAATGCACGAAAATGAAACCGTGAAATATATTTCTTCGCTCACTGCCGCAGGTACAATAGTCGAGCGGCGGCAGGGCGATACGGTTTATTACACTCTGGCAAATCAAATCAACGATACGGAGAAATAGGTGAGCGATGCAAAGGAATCACGCGAGTCCAAACAACCCGCATCACCAGCCGGGGACGAACAGGCGAAGGCGGCGATTGCGCAGCGGATGAGCAAAGTGCGCAACAAGGTTTTGGTTCTCAGCGGCAAGGGCGGCGTCGGCAAGAGTACTGTTGCGGTCAATCTCGCGGTGGCCCTGGCGAACAAGGGCAATCGCGTGGGATTGGTCGATATCGACATCCACGGCCCGTCTGTTCCGAAGATGCTGCATATCGAGGGCGTTGCTCCCAAAACCCGTGGCGACATCATCGAGCCGGTTAGCATCGGGCCGAATCTTTCGGCGATTTCGATCGGTCTGTTTCTAAAATCCGACAGCCAGTCGGTTATCTGGCGCGGCCCGCTAAAATACTCGATGATTATGCAGTTCCTCAAGGATGTGGAGTGGGGAGATCTGGATTATCTCGTTGTTGATTCCCCGCCGGGGACGGGCGACGAGCCGCTTAGCATCTGCCAGTTGCTGCCAGATGTGAACGGGGCTGTGGTCGTGACGACGCCGCAGGAAATCTCGGTAACCGACGTGCGCAAGTGCCTGTCGTTTTGCAAAGCCCTCAGCATCCCGGTGCTGGGCATAGTTGAGAACATGGCGGGATTTGCGTGCCCGCATTGCGGCGAGAAAATATATCCGTTCGGCGCGGGTGGCGGCGAAAAACTCGCAAAGGAATCCGACACGCCGTTTTTAGGCTCGATGCCGATGGTGCAGGGGATGGTCGAGGCGTGCGACGCCGGTGAGCCATTCGTGCAAAAATTTCCCGATAACGAAGTTGCGCTTGCGATCGGTGCGATTGCCGATAAAATTTCAGGCGTGTGTGATAACAAGAAATAATCAAAGGAGCGGACATGAAAGTAGCCATACCGACAGCGGAAGGGCGGCTGTGCCTGCACTTCGGCCACTGCCAGCAGTTTGCAATCGTCAATGTAGATGAT
>CAYSUZ010000280.1:0-3005 GCA_964434335.1 uncultured Planctomycetota bacterium
TGATTACGTCGCGCAACCAGTACATCCTCACCGATGCGCGATACACCGAACAGGCTGCCAAGCAAGCTCCTGCGTTCGGAGTTGTTACGCGCAAATCCGAGATGATCAAGGAAGTAGCCAAACTCGTAAAGAAACATCGCATCAAAGAGATATCCTTCGAAGCCGCAGCGTTGTCTTACGATTTGTTCATTTCCTATCGCAAATTCCTGACCGGTGTTGCGCTTAAACCAGCAAAACCCATCGTTCAGAAATTCCGCCGCATCAAAGATGCCGGTGAGATACGCATTCTGCGCAAAGCCGTCCAGATAGCCGAAGGCGCGATGCTGAAACTGCGCAAACAAATCCGCCCCGGCGTCAGCGAAAACGAACTCGCCGCCGAGTTGGAATATCAGATGAGGCAATTAGGTGCGACCAAGGCCGCGTTCGAGACGATCGTCGCTTCTGGTCAGAATTCCTCGATGCCGCACGCTCAGTGCACCAGCCGCAAGGTTGGCAAAAACGATGCTGTTACGATTGACTGGGGCGCGCGTTTTGATTTCTACAACTCCGACTTGACACGTGTTTTCTTCGTCGGTAAAATTAAGCCCCGTTTCAGGAAGTTATACGAAATTACTCTTGGCGCACAGAAAGCCGCGATAGCGGCGATCAAGCCGGGAGTCAGCGCACACGATATCGACACGATTGCCCGCGACTACATCGCGCAGCGGGGTTATGGTCCGCAGTTCGGCCATAGTCTTGGACACGGGCTTGGCCTGGACGTACACGAAGCGCCGCGCCTGGGCCAGAGAGTCGAAGTGCCGCTTGAGGCAGGCATGGTTTGTACCGTGGAGCCTGGAATTTATGTTCCCGGATTCGGCGGTGTGCGGATTGAAGACGATCTGCTGGTTACGAAAAACGGATGCGAAGTCCTGAGTACTTTGCCCAGGGAATTTGACAAAGTGGTGCTCTAGACAGAACAGATAACACGGCGGCAACACAAAACAGAGAAAAGGCGGGCGCTCCCGCGGGGAAATGTCCGCCTTTTATTTTTTTGAGCAGCCATGCACGGAGAACATCAGATGGAACCCGAAGTAATTAAGAAGTATGTAAAGATTATGGAAGACAACAAACTTCTCGAACTCGATATCGAGTGGGAAGGCCAGAAACTTCGCATGCGCAGAATTTACGAAGGCGCTCGCCAGCAGACTCCCAATGTCGTAAACGTTTCCGCCGCTCCGACTTTGGCTGCGGTTCCGACTAAATCCGAGAAGAAGAAAAGCGCCAAGAACGCTCCTAAAGAAGAGATCGTTTTCAAAGCGCCGATGGTCGGCACGTTTTTCCGTTCGGCTTCGCCCGATCAGCCGCCGCTGGTTGATGCTGGTTCGAAGGTCGAGGAGAAGACGGTCATAGGCCTTGTCGAGGCGATGAAGGTAATGAACGAAGTCAAAGCGGGTATGGCCGGCACGATAGTGCAGGTCGTAGCGAAGGACGGCTCGGCAGTGGAATACGGCCAGCCCTTGTTTATCATTATGCCTGCTTAACGGCGAACAGACACCAGGACAAAAAACCATGTTTAATAGAATTTTGATAGCGAATCGAGGCGAGGCAGCTCTGCGCGTATTGCGCGCCTGCCAGGAACTCGGCATAGAGACGGTTATCGTATATTCGGATGGCGACCGGGATTCGATATACCTTAAGCAGGGCGCGGAGGGTATCTGTATTGGCCCCGATACGCTCAGCCAAAGCTACCTAAACATTCCGGCGATAATCAGCGCAGCGGAGATTTCCGACGTTGACGCGATTCATCCCGGACAGGATATGCTGGCCGAAAATCCACAGTTCGCCGAGATATGCGAATCGCACCAGATCAAATTTATCGGCCCTTCGCCCGCGACGCTCAGCGCCATCACTGATAAGGCCGGCGCAAAAAAAATCGCATCCGGCTGCGGGGTCGATGTTGTTCCCGGCAGTTCGGAAATACTCGAAAACGAAGACGATGCGATAGAAGCCGCGCGCGAAGTCGGCTTTCCCGTTGTCATCAAGGCTGCGGCCTCCGGCAGCGGCAAGGGGCTGCGGGTCGCGCACAACGAAATCAGCCTCGTCAATTCGTTCTTTACCGCCCGCGCCGAAGCCGAGACTCAGTACGGTACCGCCGATCTGTATCTTGAAAAATATCTCGAAAAGCCACGCAAAATCGAGTTCCAACTTCTCGCCGATGAACACGGCAATATCATTCATCTTGGCGAGCGCGATTGCAGCCTTCAGCGCCAGCACACAAAACTAATCGAAGAAGCGCCTTCGCCGGTGCTCGACGAAAAACTCCGCCAGAAGATGGGCGAGGCCGCAAAGCGCATAGCCAAAGCGGTCAATCTGACTTCTGTAGGCACGGTGCAGTTCCTGCTCGACAAAGACAAGCACTACTACTTCATGGAAATGACAGGGCGTTTGCAGTTTGAGCATCCGATTACCGAGATGGTTACCAACATCGATCTTGTCAAAGAGCAGATTCGTCTTTCGGCGGGCGAGCGGTTGCGTTGGCGGCAGGAGGAAATCGAAGTGCGCGGCATTGCCATCGAATGTCGCATTAACGCCGAAGATCCCGATAATGATTTCAAGCCTTCGTATGGCGAGATAACCAGATATTACACTCCCGGCGGGCGAGGCGTGCGTATCGATTCGCACATCTACTCTGGCCACGTGGTTACCAAAGCACACGACCCCATGCTGGGCAAACTCGTAGTCCACGCTACCAACCGATCTGTTGCGATTGCCCGCATGAAGCGCGCGCTTGGCGAGACCGTCATCGAAGGTGTTAAGACTACTATTCCTCTCTACAAAAAGATATTCGGACATATGAGATACAAGGGCGGCGACATCGACACGATGTTCGTCGACGAGTATTTCGGCACATAATATCCAAAATTGTTTCTGCAACGAGGAGAGCTCAATGAAGAAAGTGGCAGTACTTACCGGCGGCGGCGACTGCCCGGGTTTGAACGCGGTCATTCGCGCTATTGTGCGAAAAC
>CAYSUZ010000281.1:0-3001 GCA_964434335.1 uncultured Planctomycetota bacterium
TAACGCATATAAAAACAGATCAAGGCGAAAAAAACAGCCGGGTTATTGAAAAGCTCAAACGCATACCCGACCTGCCTACATTGCCACATATCGCATCGCAATTGCTGCAGATGGTCTACTCGTCCGATTGCAGTATTCCCGAAATTGGCCGTGTAATCGAACGCGATCCGGCATTGGCCGCAAACCTGCTAAAGGCCGTCAATTCGCCACTCTATGGCGTCCGACACAATGTTTCCGACATATCGCGTGCTCTGGTTTTGCTGGGGCTACGCGAGATCGTCAATCTTGTTTCGGGGCTGATGGTTTTTCGGGTATTCACAAAAGCACACAAAAATTCGCTGTTTAATCTCAAAGAATTCTGGCTGCACTCGGCGGCGTGCGCCGTGCTTTCACGCACAATCGCCAAAACTGTCGGCGCGAGTCTGAGCGGCGAAGAGTTTATCGCCGGGCTTGTCCACGACATCGGCAAAATCATCCTCGACCAATACTTCCACGATGATTTCGAACAGGCGCTAAAAATGGCCAAGACCAGGCAGATAAGTCTCTATGAAGCCGAGATGCGTGTTTTCAATATCACACATGCCGAAATCGGCGCATGGATCGCAAAAAAATGGCATCTGCCGGCCCCTATCGTGGAGTCTATCGAACTACACCATACACCGCAAAAAGCCCAGAAGCCTGTGCTGGTTTCGATCGTGCACACGGCCAATCTCTTGTGCAATATTTGCGACATCGGCGACGGCGGTTGCTCTGAGGGATATTCGATTACCGACGACATCGGCTGGCAAATACTTCAGAAAGAATGCCCGGGAATCAGCGAGATTCAGGTCGAGCATTTCAGCGAAGAAGTCGAAACCGAGATCGCGAAGGCCCGAGATTTCCTGCGAATAAGCGCCAACGCATAGGTATTACATATTTCCCCCCTTCTTTTCCGATTTCCTGTAAAGATTTGCATCCCCACTGTCGATGTATGATTTATTAATGTTACGTGCTTTTTGGGAACTTGGAGGGATAATTGGATTTACCCCTAGAAATAACATAAAGCAAAGAAAAACAGTATTAATAGCGTGGCCCCCACCACGCTATTTCAGAAGTCCTTTACAACACTAGTCCACTTAATACGGGATGGTAAAAATGTATCAAGAAAACACTGGCAACAATAAGGTAATTAACATCATCAAAAAGATGGGCACTATCCGAGAACTGCCCACACTCCCCCACATTGCAACGCAGCTGTTGCAGATGACCAACTCCGACAAATTCAGTTTGCCCGAGATCGGCAAAGTTATTGAGCAAGACCCCTCGCTTAGCGCCAATATCATAAAAATGGCAAACTCCCCCTTCTTTGGAGTGCGGCACTACGTAACCGATATCACCAAGGCTTTGGTGTTGCTGGGCGTCAACGAGACCGTTTCGTTGGCTTCGGGGCTGCTGGTTTTCAGGGTCTTCTCCAATCCCGGCACAGACAGCTCGTTCGACCGCAAGGCTTTTTGGCTGCATTCGGCGTCATGCGCGATGATAGCACGCAAAATAGCCAGAACTATAAATGCGTATTGCAAGGGAGAGGAATTTCTGGCGGGACTGCTTCACGATATCGGCAAGATCGTTCTCGATGAGTATTTCCACGAAGACTTTGTCACGGCGGTCAATCTCGCCGACTCTGCCAATATATCTCTACGTGATGCCGAGGTGCGCGTGCTCGGCGTATCGCACGACCAGATCGGTGGCTGGCTCGCGGAGAAGTGGAATCTGCCGCCGCGCATCATAAGCGCGATCAAATATCACCACACCCCCGAAGTGCTGCAAAATCCAGTGTTGGCGGGGATAGTCAATGCGGCCAATACGATATGCAAAACCTGCGGGCTGGGCGACAGCGGCTATAGTCACGGCCATGACTTCAGTGATGATGCGGGCTGGTGCGTGCTACAAAAACATTTCCACAGTCTGGACAATGATGACATAGAACAGGTTATCGAAAAAGTGTGCCAGGAATCTGACAAAGCGCAGGATTTCATCCGCCACATGCGCTCGGTAGGTTAGCCCGATATACAAAAATCCGCAGCACTACGCAGAGAAGCGGAAGGAAATTATGTCGCCGTCAAGGACGATGTATTCCTTGCCCTCAAGACGCATCTTGTTGCGCGCTTTTGCTTCGCGTTCGGAGCCACACTCGATAAAATCGTCGTACGAAGTAACTTCGGCGCGAATAAAACCACGTTCCATATCGGTGTGGATTTTGCCTGCGGCGCACTGGGCATTATCGCCAGCGCTAATCACCCACGCGCGCACTTCGTCGGCGCCAACCGTGAAAAATACGCGAATGCCTAGCTGATCCGAAAATCTCCGAAGGAGTTTTTCCTTTGCGTGCGTTTCGATGCCCATCTCTTCTACGAATTGCTCGCGATCGGCTTCGTCTAGTTCGGCAATCTCTTGCTGAAGTTTTGCCTGGAAGAAAAATGCGTCGGGATACTCCGCCAAAAGCCCGGCAAAGCATTCGTCAGAAGCACTTTGGCCCTCATCGATATTGACCAGAACCATCATGGATTTGCGCGTCAAAAACGCGAAGGTGCGCAGGATTTTTTCCTCCTCGGCGTTAACTTTCAAGCCGTCCAAGCCCTCGCCGCTTTCCAGATACGGATAGAGGCGCTCCAGAAGCGCGAGTTCTTTTTTATTGTTCTCTTGTGCTTTTGTAGGTTTCTTGGCCGAGACCTGGAGTTTGGTGATGCGCTTTTCGGCAATGTCAAGATCAGCCAGCAGCAACAGGGTCTTGACTTCGCCCACATCGCGCAGTGCGTCGATACTGCCGTGGGGATGCAAAACACTCTCGCCGCTGAAACCCCGCACGACTAGTATAAGCGCATCGACCTCGCGGAGTGCCGCCAGCAATTCGCCGGGGCTTTTCGCGCCCTCGTTGCGCGAAGCGTCGATGTCGGGCACAACTCCGGGCACGTCGGTGATGTCGATACCGGCAAGAGCCGATTTTTTGGGACTAAATATCTCG